>NZ_SGSS01000010.1:0-116000 GCF_004209135.1 Acinetobacter sp. WCHAc060006
GCACTGGATTTAGGTTCCAGCGCCGCAAGGTGTGAGAGTTCGAGTCTCTCCGTCCCCACCAAGATACAGAAGGCAAGATGAGATAATCATCTTGCCTTTTTTAATGCCGATTTTTTGTAGTTGTGCATTTTAAAAGCTGAGATATGTATTGAGTTGAGTATAAATATTTATAAAAAAGCTTTGATGTTAAATCAGGCTATATTTGAAAGTGTTTACGGACTTAACAAACTTCGGCAATAGAAAAATATCTATGATTAGCCAAATAGCAACGAATACGATTGCAGGTGAAAAGGCTAAACATGAATAAGAAAGAATAATAAATAGAATACCGCTTATATTTTTTAAGTAAAAAACAGCTTTTAACTACATTTATATCCGTTGATTATTTTATTTAAATCGTTTAATTGAGAATTATTATCAATATTTCGTTTTTTAACGAATTAAAGTTTACAACCTAGGTATGAGTCTAAGCTTTTTAATTTCGCATAACAGCTATTATGTTTAATAAAGAAGTAAAATAGGTATAACTTCTACTATGTCATGATCATTTTATTAATAATAGAAATTGAGTAGCATGAAAAATTTATATGAATTAAAGAATAAAATTCAAGAAAAGACATTAAATTTGGTTACGCAGAGAAATGGATCTTCCGTGTATCAAGGGCAATTTTTTCAAGAAAAAGTTTTTATCAAAATAGCAAAAAACCGAGAGGCCAACGATCGTTACTGTGAAATTTTAGAAGCTCTCAAAAATTTCGCATTAACGCCAAAGGTATTAAATAAATTTGAATGGGATGGTTCTTCTGTCCTTGTCATGAGTGCTATAGAGGGAACTCAATTCGATCAAATATTTAAGAATTGTACGCGGGACCAGAAAATATATTTTTTTAAAGCCGCGGGCAGATATTTAGGGGAACTTCATCGGGAAATTCCAGAGACTTTCTTATTTAATATGAGATTCTGGCAAGATAGAGATGGCTTATCAACACAGCGGATATTATGGAGTCAACAGTTAGAATTAATGATCTCTAAATGGATGTCACGCGTGAATCCATTATCATTAGATTATCATGAGTTTAGCTATCAATTAAATGAGTTACTCAAATACAGTAAAGCCTTATCCGAACCTTCACAGCTTACTTTATTACACTGTGACTATATTGGCCGAAATATCCTAGTAGACAGTAAAAATCAGATCTCGGGTGTTATAGACTTTGATGCTGCTCGTATTGGGGATGCTGTCTATGATTTAGCGAAGATTGTATGGGTAGAAATAGATTTCTCTGATCTTGAATTACGGAATGCTTTTTTAGATGGCTGGGGATGTACGTATAAGCAGAGAGTGCCTAAAGTGAATTTTCTATTCTATGTGGGCATACAATGCCTTGCGGCGATTGCTTGGACAGATAGAAATCCGTCCTCTGATGGGACTAATACTATTTTTCGCGCTTCCGCAATTCGGACGCTGAGCGTTGTGTTAAAGGAGCTAGCAGCACTTTGACTGAATTTACACGGTCATTTCGTATAATCGCCATTACTTTAAATGGGAATAAAATTTAATTTAAGAACTGTATATAATTTATGAATTAATATTTATAAAGAATTTAATTTAATGCGCGTTAGAAAATCTTCAAGATTATTAATAATAAATGAAAATTTAGAAGTTTTACTTTTTCAATTTTTTCATGAAAATGATGCTTTAGCTGGGCAGAAATACTGGGCTACTGTTGGTGGGGGAGTTGAAAATGGAGAAACTTTTGAGCAAGCTGCTTGTAGAGAATTATATGAAGAAACAGGTATAGTTCGAGATGATGTAGGAATATGTGTTGATACACGAAATTTTGAAATGCTATTACCTAGTTCTGAAATAGTAATTTCTAATGAAAGATTTTTTGTGATTTTCGTTAAAGATGATGAGATTAAGACTAATAACTGGAGTGATCACGAAAAAAAAGTTATTAGTAAAAGTAATTGGTGGAAATTAGAAGACTTAAGAGAAACCAGTGAAACTGTTTTTCCAAATGATATTCCAAATATTCTTTTTAGAAGTTTTCCACAAATATTCAAAAATTAAGATTTTCTAAAATTAACATAATACACGTTATACGCAATTCTTGAATTTTATTAATAGGTATCAGTATCTTAGTTAAATTTGTTTCTGTAAACAGCTTACGGGAAAGGATTTTTTATGATGATTCATGGATGGCACCTGTTTTTTGATCTACGTTCCATAGTTTTATTTCAGCCTAAGGCAGAAAAATGTCTAAGTATTTATTTTTAAGCTTAGGTTTAGATTTAAGCTTGTTTGATTTAGCATCTAATGAAAAGGGTAACATATACCATGTACGCCTGCTAAATAGAAAAAAGCTTGGAATAATCCAAGCTTAATAAAGAATAAAAAAAATTGGGCTGATCAAACTTTCCTTATTTGATTGAGCTGTTGATGCAACTTAAAAATGGTTGAGCGAGCTTTAAGTGCGATTTAGGCCTTAAGATGATCCTCAAATTCTTCACCTAATTGCATTGCTAAAGCATTTCCTGCAAGTTCATAAGTCACTAAACCATATTCTTTTTTGAAACTGAAAGTAAAACCACGACCATCGGCCAAGTTACGTACGTTGTAGCCGAGTTTTTCTAACCATAGACGGAAGGCGATTAGATTTTTTGCTTTAACCACTTTTTTCACAAGCGAACTCCATATTCATCTTAAAAATATTAATAGGGACATCCAAATCATTTTTAAAGGTCTGTTGACTTAGTTTTATATAAAATATTTTATTTTGAATATTTTTTCATCGAATAATGTGTTTTTGGCATTAGAGGAATTAAACAAATCCTTCATATTTTTAGATATTTTAATCATGTAACTAAATATATTAAGTTTAACTAAAAAGTTTAAGTGCGCAGAATTTCTATGGTCTAGTGTGCTGTCTTGGGTCTGCAAACATAAATGTAATTATGAATCCTTTGTAGCGTAGAAGAGTCAAATTTAGCAGGATAAATGCGCCTTACTGATTGCTTGGAACGGATATGTAAATTTAGGAGGAAGCAAGTAGGCCAGTATAGTTGTATATGCAATGATGCTTTATTCAGCATTGAGCCATACAAAACTGTATGGATTGTGTGGGAAGCCATTATACTTCACTACTATTTAGATCCATGTGTATATGAGAGCAGAAATGAGTACAGCCACAATTGAAAGTCAGGTAAAAGTACAGATTGAAGCGATGCAACAGCAAGGCCTTCAAGCTGTAGCGGTTATGTTAGGACATGAAGATTGGCTGGTTTTTCAACTGAATCAACTGTTGCTTATACGCCATTTGGCAGTGCGCGTCGTTACCAGCCTGCATTAAGCGGTTTACTGTTGGTGCGTGTAGATGAAATGCATGCCATGCGTGTAGTGACGCAAGCAGACTTAGACTTGTACACACAAAACAATCAGATTTTATAAGTACTTACCAAGCACAGCGTGCTCTGATTTTTTTTCAAATTACGCTGTGTCGATGGCTTGACCCAATTGAAGTAAAGTTAAAGCTGGTGAAGATGGTTGCTCACAATCATTATTTAAAAGTTATCTTTTAATTCCCTTAAACGCTGAAATTCTTCAACACTCTCTGCTCTTAAAAATGGATTAGTTTCTAACTCTATGTCAATACGGCTAGGCAGTGTGCATTCACCAAGCATCCGTTTACGTTTTACATCTTCGGCACGCTGCTGAATGGCCATATTGTTTGGCTCGACATGCAAAGCAAATTGCGCATTTGAAAGGGTATATTCATGTGTGCAATAGACTTCTGTTCGGGGTGGTAGGGCGGCCAAACGTGATAATGAGTGAAACATTTGCTGATGTGTGCCTTCAAAAACGCGACCACACCCCATGGCAAATAGCGTGTCGCCACAAAATACCGCATCAAGTGCATCGATAAAATAGACAATATGACCTAAGGTATGCCCTGGAACAGCAATAATTTCAATCTTCAAATCATGAAATTCAATAACTTGTTCGTGCATGAGCGCATTAGAAATAAATGGAATTTTGGACAATTCTTCGCGTGGGCCAAATACTGGAATCGAACGCGTTGCAACCAGTTCAGGTACACCGCCAATATGGTCTTTATGCCAATGCGTTAACCAAATTTGTGCCAATTTAAGTTGGTGTAATTGACAGTATTCTTCAACCAAATGAGCTTCTGTTGGGTCTATAGCCACAACTTCTGCGCTGTCTTGATGTTCAAGCAACCATATATAGTTTTGTAATTGATTTTTAACGTCGATACAGTGAATTTTATAAGTCATTTATCGGGTCGAAGAATAAAAGAGATGCTTTAACATAGCATGTTTTTAGCAACGACTTATGTGCGGATTTGCGCTAAAAATACATAATTTTTTTGCAATACACATTGAATGTGGAAGCGATAGTTCTAAAATAGCGAGTCATTTATAACCAGTAAAATTACATGAGTATTTCCTACCGTGAAGACATTGACGGACTACGCGCATTAGCCGTGAGTTTAGTGATTTTTAATCATATTGGTCTGTCTTTATTTTCGGGGGGATATATTGGGGTTGATGTCTTTTTTGTGATTTCTGGGTATTTAATTACGGCTATTTTGGTTAAAGATAGTCTACAGCATCAGTTTAGTATCAGCAGTTTTTATAAAAAACGTATTATACGTTTAGCACCAGCCTTGCACAGTATGTTGCTGGTGGTGACGTTGATCAGTTGTATGCTGATGTTACCGCATGAACTGGAAAAATATTTTAAAAGTCTGAACTACGCCATCTTCTTTATGGCCAATGTGTTCATGCGTGAAGAAGTGGGGGATTATTTTAGTCTGAACACCGATCAAATTCCGCTTTTACACTTATGGTACTTAGGCGTAGAAGAGCAGTTTTATATTTTTTGGCCTTTGTGTTTATTGTTTTACTCAAACGTGTTCCTATAAAATGGATGTCAGGACTTGTCCTGAGTCTGATTGTATTACTGATTATAAATGCTGAAATGGCAATGCAACAGAATATCGCCAAAGCCTATTTTGCGATGCCAGTTCGAGCATTTGAGCTGTTGGTTGGCGCATTGGTTTGTTTTTTACCAAAACATGTATTGCAAGATAAATGGGCAAGCTATTTAGTTTGGTTAGGTTTGATCACCATTTTAGTGTCGGCAGTTTGCATGGGGCATAGCACCCATTTTCCTGGTTTAATGGCCCTTATTCCATGCATGGCAACAGCACTGATTATTTATGCAGGCGGACAGACAGTGCATGCAAATCCTTTGCTAGTACATAAATGGAGTACATGGATCGGCAAAATTTCTTATCCGATGTATTTATGGCATTGGCCACTCATCGTATTTTTAAATATTTATTTATTAAGTTTAAATGTACTCAATCAAGTGCTGATTGTATTGAGTACCGTGCTGTTGGCCTATGCGAGCTATCGTTGGATTGAGCTGCCTTGTCGCCGTTTTAGTCGGGCATCGAGTACAAAAGTTATCCTGATTGGCTTTTTAATTCCAGCGCTAACCATTACCGCAAGTGCTCATTTGGTTGAGATAGAAAATGGCTTTCCAAACCGATTTGAAGCCAGTGTTCAACAACATTCTGATGGCTTGATTAGCTATGCGCATGAGATCCGTGGTATATGCCACAATGGCCTAGCACCAAACCAACTAGCGCCTACACAAAAGTGTATATTGGGTGTAGATAAGCCACAGATTGATTTTATGTTGATTGGTGACTCACATGCTAATCATTTTACAGGCATGTTAGATGTATGGGCTAAAGATGCGGGCTTACGAGGTTATGATGCAACACAGGACACCACAATCTTTTTGCCCCATGTGGATTTATATATTCCGAATCAAACGGGATTCACTCTAGACACGAAATTTAGAGCACGTAATGATGCACTCATTGATTATTTGCAGACACATCACTTTAATCAAATTGTTTTAGCGGGCTATTTTGAAAATTACTTACGTACCTATCGACTGAATAATTTGCCACAAGCCAGCGCAGCGCAACTGATGTTTAATAGTTTGAATGAAGCGATGCCTATTTTATTCAAATCGGCCAATGAGGTGATGATTATTTTGGATACACCGACGCTTACAGGACGAATGCATGCAAATTGCCCTGTGCGTGCAGAGGCTTTGGGTCGTCATGTAAGCTGTGATTTTGCTTTGCAACAGGATCCTGCAATGCAGCAATTTGCTCAGATATTGCAACAGTTACAACAGCGCTACCCACAGCTTAAAGTGATTGATCCAAAAGTGGCACTATGTAAAATCGGTCATTGTACGGCTTCGATTCAGGGCGTAGCGTTATACCGTGATCAAGACAACAATCATTTAAACTATCGTGGTTCAGAAGCATTGGGTCGGGCGTATTTACAACAACACCCGAATCCTTTGGGGCGCTAAATTTTAAACTTAAAAGATTATGGTTGAGCTTTCGCGTTGATTCCAACGTGAAAGCATTGCATACGAACAAATCACTAGCATAGATATGCGCTGTATTTGTAGAAGTGTTGCGAAACTATGTTATTCAACTGACACGGCTTGACCAATGGTGTAAAAATGACCGCCAGCGACATGATGTAAGCTTTTCCAATCATCTGAAGCTTGATCAAATAACCAATGGCCATCCTTAAAAATGCGTTCATCTGCATAGGCATGAATCACTTCACCTATAAACAAATCATGTTGTTGCTGATGGTGCGGTTCAGGAATAAGTTTGCATAATAACCATGCCGAGCAACCGTCAACAGCGGGCAAGGTTGAATGTGGAAAATGAAATAAATTGACGCCACATTGGCGTAGTTTTTCAGGCGCATCGTGTTGGCTCATCATACCCAGCGCATAAACCATTTTAAGCTGTTTTAAATTGGGAACTTGCAACACAAAGTGGCCAGAATTTTCAATGATGCTTCGGGTCATGGTGCTTTTATCGAGCACTACACTAACTTTGGCAGGCTTAAACTCGACTGGACAGGCCCAGGCCGCTGTCATGACTCCTGTATGCGTTTGATCTTGCGCAGAAACCAAAACTGTTGGGCCGTGATTGAGTAAGCGATAGGCCTTTTCTAAAGGGACAGGGAGTAAATGTGGGTGTAAATTAAGCTCATTCATAATTTATAGAAATAGATGACGAAAATTTAGCGGGTTGTTACATAACATATAGCATATTAGGCAATATGAATGCATAAAAGCTCATAAAATACAGACAGTTTATTTGGAATTTAAACCATGAAAATGTATCAAGTGGACGCGTTTACAGATGCGTTATTTAAAGGAAATCCAGCTGCGGTATTGGTATTGGATGAATGGCTCGGCGATGAGCTTATGCAAAATATTGCATTGGAAAATAACTTATCTGAAACGGCATTTGTTAAGTCGATAGATGCAGAAAACTTTGAAATTCGGTGGTTTACACCCACAACAGAAGTTGATTTTTGTGGCCATGCAACTTTAGCCAGTAGTTTTGTCTTGTTTAAAGACTATACATCAGCCAAAAAGATTTATTTTCACGTTAAAAATTTGGGTATTTTTATTGTGGAACAAGAAGCAGATGGCAAAATTAAAATGAATTTTCCACAGCGCAAAGCCAGTCTGGTGACTGAATACCCAGATGAATTACGCCAAGCGCTCACTAAGCCTTTTAAAAATGTGTATTTAAATGCCCAAGCTTATATTGTGGAGTATGAAAGTGTACAAGATGTGCTCGATGAACAGCCCAACTTAGAATTGCTTAAAACCTTAGGGAAGATACGCACGGCGATTACGGCATCTGAATTACAATCGCCAACTGATGTTGCGATTACCTCATTGGGTGAACAATATGACTGCGTATCACGTTATTTTGCTCCAGCCAATGGCATTAATGAAGACCCTGTGACGGGTTCAATTCATACTGCAATTGCGCCTCTGTGGGCAGAGAAACTGTTGAAAAATTCGTTACTTGCATATCAAGCTTCTGCACGTGGTGGGGCATTATATTGCACCTTGTTGGACAATGATCGGATTGAAATTGCGGGTTATGCAAAGTTATATATGCAAGCTGAGATTAATGTAGATCAAGTTTAATTGTTATATACATTTTAGTGTGGGTCTTTTAAGTGCTGTATTTATTTCTGAATGGTTGATATGTGTCCAAACTAATGATGCTACTGCATACAAACAGGAAGATAAGTGCTTAAAAGACAAAATAATTTAATAAATAACATAAAATTCACTATAAAATGAGAATCATTCTCTTATAATTGCAACATAGAATAATTGAATGTTACATGAAGGTTTATAAATAAATATGCGTTTAAAACAACTCACGCTGTCGCTTTTTTTGTTGGCTTCAACTAGCGCAGTGCTCGCACAACCTGTTTTAATCAAAACAGACAATAACATTCAAGAATATACATTAGACAACGGTTTTCGAATTATTCTTGCCCCGAATGATAAAGAAAATAAAGTATTTATGAATACGATTTACCGTACGGGCTCATTGAATGATCCGCAAGGTAAAGGTGGTTTGGCGCATCTATTAGAACATTTGGCATTTAAGGGTACGCAAAATATTAAAGGTGAAGAGTTTCAGCGCCGTTTAGATCAGTACACTCTGGGTACCAATGCCAGTACAGATTACTATTCAACAAAATATACCAATATAATTCGTCCTGAGCAGAGCGTACTCAATGAAGTTATTCATTTAGAAGCTGAGCGCATGGATAAGCTGGTCTTACAAGAAAAATATGTCCCTTCAGAAATTGCCATTGTGAAGCGTGAACGTGAAATTCGTCTAGATCAGCCTTTTTCTGTGCTGATGGATCAAATTTTTAAATCAGCTTATGGCAATCAATATTTAGGACGCTTGCCGATTGGTGATTTAAACGAACTGCAATCGATCAAGATGCAAGAGTTAAATTCATTTTATCGTACTTGGTATGCGCCTAATAACGCGGTGATGGTGCTGTCTGGTAAATTTGATGCACAAGCAGTATTGAAGCAAATCGATGCACAATTTAGCCCAATTGCATCTCGAGCTGTACCTGCACAACCTAAAGTGCCAACCATTCGTGGTAAAGATATTAAACAACGTGAATTTAGCGTACAAAAGGGTAGTGATTTAGCCAAATTCAATATTTATTTGAATGGCGCGGATGATGCGATTACAACAGCTTTATCTGTATCTCCTGTGCTTTATTCATTACAACCTAGTGGCCATTTGTATAAAGATGTTGTAGAAACTGGAATTGCGAACGCCGTACAGTCAAGTACATGGTTAGACCGAGATTTTAACTTGGTGTTCATGGGTGCAGTGTATGCGCCAAACCAAAATGCACAACAGGTTCAAACCACTTTAAATAAAGGGGTTGAACAGACTCAAGCATTTAATGATGCTGAGCTAAATCGGGTAAAAGCGATGACGCGTAATCAGGCCGATTCCATTAAAAATAATGCATCGGCAATAGGTACAAGTATTAGTGATTATTATGTGGCTTATGATGGTAATTGGGCTAAATATTTTAAAGATTTAGACGATTTGCAAAAAATGACCGTCGACGAAGTCAATCGTACCTATAAGGCATTTTTAGTGCCTGAAAATCGTATTGTAGGTAATATTTTACCAACGCCTGAAGATCAGAAAAAAGCCCAAACACAAAAGGTGGCAGAGTATGCTCAAACCTTAGATGCAACTACAGCGAAGGAAGAGCCTTTAAAAGATGTTGCTTCCTATCAGGCTGAGGTAAAACAATATGTTGAACAATCGAAAGGTTATTTGACTTCGAAAGAACAACAAATCCAGCGTGGCAAACTCAAAAATGGCATTCAATACGCACTGTTCCCAACACAGACACGTGATGATAAGACCTATGCCACGATTGCCTTGGACTTTGGTACAGCGCAATCTCTGATGAATAAAGGTGAGGTATTAGACCTGACTGCATACTTGCTATTTAGAGCATCGGCTGAGCAAAGCTTGCAAGACATCACGGATAAAATTATTGAAAGTGGTGGTGGTGCTTCAGTGAGTGCAAGTTCGAATGGACTAAGCTTGCAAATTTCGGCCAAAAAAGAAAAATTTGACGAATTTTTTAAATACTTTATGGCGGTAGTGAAAGCGCCAACCTTTGAACAAAGCCAGTTTGATTTAATTAAATCACAAAGTATTTCAAGTTTAGATCGTCCATATACAGAGCCAGATACTGTGGCAGGTATGACTTTGTCACGGATGTTAGAAAAGTATCAACCGGGTGATTTACGCTATCACTTTGAACCTGATTTGGTTAAAAAGCAGTATGAGTCCGCCACTCGCGAGCAGGTAATGCAACTGTATCAACAGTTCTTTAAAACACAGCGCGTTAATATTGCAGTCACTGGTGATTTTGATGCTAAAAATATGCAAAAATTGCTGAAAAAAGAATTCTCGCAATGGTCAACCAAAGAACCTTTTGAGCGTTTGGAGTCGGACTATACTGCATTAAACGCAACAAAAGTTCATGTGCTTTCGGAGCAACGTGAATTTGGTAGTTATCAGGCAGTATTGACCTTTCCAGCAGGTTCATATCATGTAGATATGCCAGCATTACAAGTCTTCCGGCATATTTTAGGCGATTCGCAGTTGTCGTCTCGTTTAGCGCAAGAGCTACGTGAAAAGAATGCATTGGTATATGGCTTTAACAGCTCTTTAAACTTCAGTAGTTGGAAAGACTCAGGTGCTTTGGGCATTGGGGCAAACTATACTGCGGGCAAGTCGGCACAAGTGTCTCAAGCAGTACATAAAGTATTGAATGAAATGCTGTCAAAAGGTGTGACCGAACAAGAAGTTGAAGCGGCCAAAGCCAGTATGCTGAAAAAGCGTGTCACTGCTTTAGAAGATGAGCGCCGTATCCATTCAATGCTTATTCCGCAAATGGAACATGGTCGTACTTTGGCTGAACGTGAAGAGCGTGATCAGGCGATTGCAAAATTAACCAAAGCAGATATTGATGCAGTGATTCAAAAATATATTCATTTAGATGGCTTGGTCGAGGTAATGGCAGACCAATATGGTAAAACCATTAATCAACCACCTTCAGCGTTGAAGAAAGATTAATTTTCTAAAAAGTAACAATAAAAAAGCGCCTCAGGGCACTTTTTTATTACTACTGCTAATGTGCTTTATGTGTGATTGGGAGTCTGAATGACTACAGCACAAACTAAACTTCAATTATGGTTTTACAGGCGATAGAACTGTTTGGCATTATCACGAAATATGAGGCTTAAAGCCTCTGGATGTGATACGGCTATAGCATCGCTAAAAGCATCAATAATATTGACCAAACTGGTACTGACGCTATCCATTGGGAAGTTTGAGGCAAACATGATCCGATAAGGGCCAAAGCATTGTAAAACATGACTAATTAAAGGATAAGCCAAATCAAATACTTCAGTTTTGCTGGCCAGTCGTTTTTCTTTATGAAATTGATGACCCAAAATTGGCATAAATAGCCCAGACATTTTGGTGTAAACATTGGGCAAACTTGCTAATTCAGCCATGTCTTCTTGCCAATGGAACAGAATATTTTCACGCGCTGTTTTGGTTAATCCCGTATGTGAACCCACAGAGCCAAAAAGGCCTGCTGGTGTACCAAAGTGATCGAGTACAATAGATGTTTCTGGAAAGCTTTTGGCCAATTGGACAATGTCAGGTAGTTGGCTGGAATATGCCCATGCATCAAAGCTTAGATTCATTGAAGCTAAGGCTTCAAAACCCTTCATAAATTTTGTATTGGTATATAAATGCGGATCATCTGTCCATGCATGAATTTTAGGGTCTTCATGGTAGGCCGCCATTTTACGAATACCACGAAATAGCGGTGATGCTGCTTGGTGTAGTTTTAAAATTTTTTTAAAGTTAGCATCACGTGGATCTGCAGTACCTACAATGCCAGCCAAGGTCAAATGCTGGGCTTGAAAGTCCAATGCTGAAACAAATTCCGTTTCAGCCACAACCGCTTTGCCTTTTTGATGATGCCAATTGGCTTCAACATGCACAACTTTATCTACATCATAGTGGCCAAGATCAGCTTTATAGTTTTTGGGTAAATAAGGTGCTGTCACGTGTTGGGTTAAGCCAACAGTTTCAATCAGGTCATCGGGTTGTACAAGACGGATCATTTTGTCGAGTAAATAGGGATGCTTACCCAAAAGCTTAACAGCCATTTTGGCTGCATGGGGCGTGTGATACGGGTCCCATTGATGAATGTGGGCATCAATTATTGAAAAACCGAGCTGATGCATGACTGTCCTTTGTTTGTAGCAATCTATTTTTAATATAAAAGGTCTGGGCCGATAAAACAGCAAAACATCATAAAAAAGTGACAAATGGGTGTTTTTAAAGCTTTGAGGCGCTGACAAAAACAATAAAGCTCCCAAGAGGGAGCTTTATTCGATCACTTAGTGATTATGATCGTGGTTATGCTTATTAGCATGGAATTCTTCGTTATGACGGAAGCGTAGGTAGTTTTCAAACTGGTCGCAATATTCGTCGTAGTTGTCTTCAAGCATCATTTGGAATTGCTGTAACACATAAGACATCACTTGCTCTTTGGCATCACGCATTTCATTGCCATCTTTGAAGTTGTTGGCAGCCACCCACGTATTAAAACGCGCTGTACCAAACAGCATAGCAGCACTAATTTGGCCACGTTTTTCAGCAGGTTTTTCTTCACTGCCTTTTTCTACACGGCTAAATTCATTTGCGAGTTTAATAAATTCATCTGCACGTTCAAAGAATGCCGCATTTAACGCTTCTTCTTCGGTTACATCGGTTGCATCAATCTTTTGAACCATGAATTTTTCCTGACATCTAAAATCTTAAAGCTTAATTATAGGCAAAGCCTTGCAGAAACTAAACCTTTGACTTAATCTAAAAATAGCCTAAGCAATAAAATGGATGCTTTATGCAAGATGCCATAGCGGTACAAAGTCTAAAAAGTGATATTGCCTTATTACGTCAAAACATTTGGCCACCTGCAAATTTAGCCAATGTAGAAGGCTTACCGATTTATTATGGAACTCAGGCAGAGGTGGATGAATACTATCAACAATGGACAGGTCTCATTGAAAGAGCACAAGACCTGTTTCAACCTTTTATGGAGGATGAGTTGATTGATGCCATTCATTTACCCAGTCATTTAAATCTACCGCTGTTTTATTTTCATGTAGACCGTATACGAATTAATAAAACCAGAGCCAAAGAATCTAAAAGCTTTCGTGGTATTGCGAGTTTGATTGAAAAATGTGGCCAATATGAGGCAGAGCAGGTCTTGGCGATGCGTCGTTGGTTAGACAGTGATGATACGGCAGTACTAGTTGCGCATCGCGAATTTATTGATTTAAGAACTTATGTTTTTCAGCATGGGCAAAGTGATTACACACGAACACGTTTCTATGTGAATGGTATTGTGCTGAGTGTAGAGCCTGATTTTAAGTTGGTGGATGCACGCGATAAACCCCGTAAGCAGCGTAGTGATAGTTATTCAGATGCATTGGCAGATAACAACACATGGAAGGTATTTGGAAAGAATCGCTAAGCACTTAAGTGACCTAAAAAAATCGCCATACAAGTGGGCGATATAACTATCGATCTAGCTCATAAAATAGGCAGGTATTCGCCTGCTTATTTTATGAAAGGTCAAAAGATGTTTTGCTTTAATACTTACTTAATTAATTTTCGACTCACTAAAAATTGTTCAGTCGCTTCCAGTAGGCGCTGTGCATACACTTCTTGTTTCGCCGTTAACCAGCCGAGTACAAACCAGTCACTGGCTTCTAGCTCAGTTTGTTGAATGTATTGAGCAGATGTAGATAAAACCTGATATTCATGGGCTGCTAATTGTGCATCATTCAGTGCTTTACCATACTTCTGTAGATTTTTTACATCGTAAATAGAGGTTAAAATTGGGAAGCTAAATTTGAGCTCTTGAATATGTCGAGCCAGCACATCTAAGCTTTCAAAATCAGTGATGTCGGCAAGGTTTAAACTGTCTTGTAGTAACTTGTATTGCTGTTGCAATGTGTTGTGTGCAAACCATTTTAAGTCATGGCTTTGTACATGCTGGGTTTCATTGAGGCTGAACATCATCAGTTCTAAATAATGATGCACATTGAGGGTCGATTTAACCAAATTTCCGAGTTTTTCTTTGGCATATAATATGTCTTTGGCCAAATTCTCTGCAGTCGTTGGATTTTGTAAAAAAGCACCCAGCGTATCGCGCATGTGTTCGAAGTGTTGTAATTGGTCAAACTGTTGCTTAAAAGCCTCTAATTGATAGCCCCATTTGTCAGAAACATCTGGGTTCCAATCTTTAAATAAGCTAATGGTTAATTGTAAATGTTTGAGGGCAGTGCGAGCTTCTTGCATGTGCTCAGGGGTGGCAACAGATGCAGAAATGGCCGCAATATTCGGCAGTAAATGTTGCATTTGCTGTGCAACCAAAGTCTTTAAGTTTTGGCTTGCAGGTTCTTTTTTACTTAGTACAAAGTCTTTGGCAACGACCGCAGGGCTAACCACTTGCGAGGCAACCAATAAATTTCCAATTTCAGCTTTACTGCGAACATCCAGCCAAAGTTGATATTTTTTAACCCATTCAAAGCAAAATGCCAGTAAAGACTGAATTGAACCCTGTTTTAACTCAAACTCGACTTCATGCACAATTTCTTCTGCATGTTGAGTACGAATACAGCCCACATCTAGACTAACTTCTATTTCAGCATCTTCGTATTGAATCACACGGCATGTACGCAGAATATCAGTTTCAAACTGTAGTTGTAGTTGATCAACTTGATCGCCTAGCGCATTTTTTAGTACCTGTAAGGCATCGGTATGTTGCTGATAAACAGACAAGTCAAGCTCAGGTGCATTTTCGTGTATACCTAAATCAAGATTATGTTCAAAGCGCTCAATATGGGTTTTGCCAGCTGCTTTAAGCGTTTGTATCCAACGATCTCCTTCTAAGCGTTGGCGAATCGCTGCGTGTTGTTGTGCCATTAATTTATCGGCAGTATCAAAATATTTGGCTTTAAGTTGAATCTGTTCTGATTTTTTTGGGTCGATTGCTTTAAGTAATGCTGCGCGTCGTGCTTCTGGAATCTGAAATTTTAATTCAACTTCAACCATGATTATGTCCTAAATAAAAACAACCGATTTGGAAAGGGCTGTTTACAATGTCAGATTGCCTGAAAAAGCACCTGAAATTGAATGTGTTTTCAATTTTTCAGGCTCGATTGTAACTAAAAATCAGTGCAAAGTAAGACTTGACCTTTTTGTTTGATCACGAAATCACTTCGTATTTGTTTTGAATTTGTATGGACAAAACCTCATGTCCTGTATCAAAACTAAAGGCAATATTTCAGAGTGAAGGCCGAGCATGAAATGGCTTTTCATTGATTGAAATTTAAGCTCAGGTGGAGGAAAACAATTAGGACGTTGCAATGAATGCGCAGGTACAACCCAAGTTTGAGCAAGAGCCCGAATTTCAATTACCCATTCGAAAATATTCAGATTTTTATCGTTTTTATTTGACTGAGCATCGTAATATTACCAGTCGTCGTTTACATGCCACTGGCAGTACAATAGGACTGTATTTTTTCTCCAAAGCGATTCTTAAAAGACGTCCAAAGTATGTACTTTATGGGCTGGTTTCTGGTTATGCATGTGCATGGGTAGGGCATTTTGTATTTGAGCGCAACAAGCCTGCCAGTTTCAAGCAACCTATGTACAGCTTTATTTCGGATTGGCGCATGCTAAGCGATATTATTCGAGGTAATTTAAGCTTGATTGATCGTCGCCATGACCGTATTGAAAGCTAAAATGACACAAGTGAAGAAAGTTATTTGAGCTTGTGTTGTCAAATTTGGTGAGGAATAAATATAAATTAGATAAAAAACTCTAATAAAAAACAGTAATACGAAAATGGGTTATACACATATTGCATTTTTACTGTTATTCTTCTAATAATTGTCAGTCATTAAATCTATGACAAGTTTTCCAAGCCTAGAGTGACCTTCTCTAGGCTTTTTTTATGCATAAAAATATTTTAACAAAAGATAAAATATAACCGAATTGATTAACTAGATTTGGACTATAAAACTGCAGTATGAGATGAAAATAGGTTGGATCTATAAGTGTTTCAACGCTCCCCAAAACGTTTTTTGGTGAAACACTTATAGATCCAATTTGCGCTGTATGTTTCTCTTTTAAAGTGTACTGATTTTTTTATATTATTGCTGTTGTTGTGTAAGCTATTAAAGCGTGAATATTGGCATGGCGCTATCCCTATAATTGGGTATTTTTTGTGCCTAAAAGCACTTATTTGTAAAAAACAGATCTTTTTTTTAATTTCTCAGTCAATCTTGCTGTGCACAAGCAAATATCTATGCGCTTAGAGCCATAGTTCAGCCTATAATACTGCTAAGTTTTGATAAGTGATTGTATTATGCGCGGTTTATATTTAATTACCAATGATGACCCGATTGAGCTACTTTTAGCTAAGCTTGAAGGCGCAATGGCAACGTATGAAGTGGCTGTTTTGCAATATCGCCGTAAGCATGTTGCAAAAGAGAATCAGGACTATGAAATTGGTTATATGAAGCATTTATGCGAACAGTACAAAGTGCCTTTTGTCATTAATGATGACTTAGACGCAGCTGTACAGTACGGTGTAGGTGTGCATTTGGGACAAGATGATGGTTCTATTCAAGAAGCAGTAGAACGTTTGCCTAAAGGTGTGTTGATTGGACGCAGTTGCAATAACTCTTTAGAACTGGCTGAACAAGCGATTGCTGACGGCGCAAACTATGTTGCTTTTGGCGCTATTTTTGCGACTGAAACCAAGCCTGAAGCAGGTAACATTGGTTTAGAAACTTTAAAACAAGCCAAAGCTAAATTGAACGTGCCAATTTGCGCAATTGGCGGTTTAACTGTAGAGAATTCCGCTGAAGTAATTGAAGCGGGTGCAGATCTTTGTGCTGTGATCAGTGATGTGTTAGGCCGTTCAATGTCGGTGGTTGGACAGCGTGTATATGACTGGTCTGAACTTTTTGCTGAAAAAGCTTAAGTATTGAATCGCATTTTAAATTTTTTGAGTTGAGTATTTTCATGACTTTATCTGCTAAGCAAGAACAATTATTTAAACAAGCCAGCAAGCATATTCCTGGTGGCGTAAATTCTCCTGTACGCGCATTCAATGGTGTAGGTGGTACACCAGTATTTATCGAAAAAGCACAAGGCGCATATTTGTATGACGTCGACGGTAAGCGCTATGTAGACTATGTCGGTTCTTGGGGGCCAATGATTTTAGGCCATGCACAGCCAGACATTATTAAAGCTGTGCAAGAAGCTGCAGTTGATGGTTTGAGTTTTGGTGCGCCAACAGTTCATGAAACCACTTTGGCTGATATTATTTGCGAAATTATGCCGTCTATTGAGCTGGTTCGTATGACCAACTCGGGGACTGAAGCAACCATGACAGCCATCCGTCTTGCACGTGGCTATACTGGCCGTGACAAGATTGTAAAATTTGAAGGCTGCTACCATGGTCACTCAGATTCGCTTTTAGTGAAAGCGGGTTCTGGCCTACTTACTAAAGGTGAGGGCGAGGCGACTTCTGCAGGTGTACCAGCTGATTTTGCCAAACACACTTTAACACTGCCATACAACGATATTGCTATGCTGAAAGAATGCTTTGCAAAATTCGGTTCAGAAATTGCAGGTGTGATTGTAGAGCCAGTTGCAGGCAACATGAATTTGGTGAAACCAATTGACGGTTTCTTACAAGCGATCCGTGATGTATGTGACGAGCACGGTTCTGTGTTTATCATTGATGAAGTGATGACAGGTTTCCGTGTCGGTCTTGGCGGTGCGCAAGCGCATTATGGCGTAACGCCTGACCTAACCACTTTAGGCAAGATTATTGGCGCTGGCCTGCCAGTTGGTGCATTTGGCGGTAAACGTGAAGTGATGGAATGCATCGCGCCACTAGGCAAGGTGTATCAAGCAGGCACATTATCAGGCAATCCACTTGCAATGCGTGCAGGTATTGAGATGTTTAAGCATCTTCGTGCAGAAGGTTTCTATGAAACCTTAACTGAAAAATTGGCTGGTTTGCTTGCTGGTTTACAAGCTGCTGCCGATGAAGCGGGCATTCCGTTCTTTACTCAGCAAGTGGGCGGCATGTTTGGTCTTTATTTCACAGACCAAACTGAAATCACAGGTTTTGATTCAATTTTGAAGTGTGATGTAGATGCTTTCCGTACATTCTTCCATGGCATGTTACAGCGTGGTGTAAACTTAGCGCCTTCAGCATTTGAAGCAGGTTTCTTCTCAAGCGCGCATAGCGATGAAGATATTGCATTTACCATTGAAATGGCAAAAGAAGTTTTTGCCGAAATGAAGTAATTTTCATTTAAATTGGCAAATTCTGCTTTAGAATAAAGCCTGCAGCCTGCTGCGGGCTTTTTTTGTTGTGTTAAGTTCAGCTTTTTAAGAAAAGGATTTTTAAATGAAAACCAAACACTATTTAACTTTGGCAGACGCAGAATTTTTACTAAATACAGCGCATGCTTATGCTGCCGAACAAGGTTTCAATGTCAGTATTGCAGTGGTTGATGAAACAGGTAATTTATTGGCGATGAAACGCATGGATGGCGCATCGCCAATGACAGCAAATTTATGTTTAGAAAAAGCCAAATGTTCAGCAATCAGTAAGCGCCCATCTAAATTGTTTGAAGACTTGATAAAAGGCGGGCAGATGGGTTTTCTGACCATGGATACTTTTTCAGGCATGCTGGAAGGCGGTGAGCCGATTATGTACGAAAGTCAGTTAGTGGGTGCAATGGGCGTGTCTGGCGTGAAGTCTTTTCAGGATGCAGAAATTGCACAGCAGGCGATTGAGAAGTTTTTATTTCAGGTATAAAAATTCATCAGAGTTTTGTAAGCATAACTTTAGAAATATACGTCAGTTTTATAGCCAATGATACGTGGAACGTGAATATTCACAAAAAAGCCGTTCTAGTGTGCTATACACTGGAGCTGATTAGTATAAATCATTGATTTAAAAAATAATAAAGAAGAGAATTGTGTATAGCGTGTATTATGTTAATTGTAGCAAAGCTTAATCTTAAATAATTGATTCTGTTGCCTTAAAGACTCCAAATTAAGAAGCTTAGCTAAGATCTATATAGTCAATCAATTAACAAATTAGTCCTACGGAATTTAATTTTTATTAATAAAATTTGAGAATATCCAATGAAAAAGGCAAGTGAATCTTTTAAAAATATGCATCCTTTAAATTTAAAGGAGGAGCGAGTTGGTGAGCAATGGAAAGATTTCTATCGAGTGAATATTGATGGTTGCTATGATGGAACATATGATCTTAATAAGTGGCAACATGCTTATGATCCTGCGAAATGGTGGAAAGATAATGCTAACAAAATAACATTATATTTTAATGGTTGGATGTTGTTGGGGGGGCAGAATTTGGATTCTATGTTCCCGTTTTTGTGGCTCAAGTAAATTGGGAGGGGCGAGTTTTTAGATTTTATTCTAATATTTTTAAAACACCACAAATCGCAAAATTCTCAGATCCTAAAAAAGCACATTGGATGATTTTTAAAATAGAGTTAGTTGAAGGCTTGGAACCTGGTGATTTAGAAATAGTCAAAAAATTAATTGAAAAAATTGTGAAAAATATTAAACATAAAACAACATTAAAAAATATAGAAGAAGGCTACGTACATTTTGTTTCAGGGCGTTTTGAAGAATATCCACAAGAATTATTAGGAGAATAAAATAAGAAATTTAGGTCTATCACATTAAGGTCTCTGTAAAAAAATAGCTGAATAACTCCCAATTCTGTAGACACTTTTAGGTAAATATAATTCCATTTAACATAATGGCTGTTATACGAAATTGACAACATGTACAGAATCCTGTACATTTTCATTATAGAGTTTCAATCACTACCGCTTAGGTAGTCTAGCTAGCAGCGTTTTGACGCAGCTTATCCTATGAGGGATAGATATATGCATGTATTTACATATACCGATGCACGTAACAATTTAAAATCTGTTTTAGATAAAGTAATTGACGATGTTGATGTAGCTTTTATTACGAGAAAAGAAGGTGGTCATGCTGTTGTAATGGGACAAGATCATTACGATAGCTTAATGGAAACACTTTATCTCCTGTCATCTCCTAATAATGCTAGCCGTTTAAATGAATCAATTGCTCAATTACGTGCTGGTCAAGCTAAACAAAGAGAGTTGATCGAGGATGACGAATCGTAACATCGAATGGACTGATAATGCTTGGGATGATTATATTTACTGGCAAACACAGGACAAAAAGATACTCAAACGTATCAATGCTTTAATCAAAGAGTGCCAAAGAACTCCATTTGAGGGCACAGGAAAACCAGAACCATTAAAAGCAAATCTTTCAGGGTTTTGGAGCCGTAGAATTGATGAAAAACATAGATTAGTTTATGAAGTTACGGACGAAAGAATATCTATTATTCAGTGTCGATTCCATTACTAATAATATCCCCTATTTTTAGGGGATTATTTTTTATTTAACATCAAATCTCTTATACGAAGTGCTAAATAATAAAACACTACTAAATTGTATGCTCTCGGTTTAGAGAAGCCAAGCCGAAAAATCAAGCAATCACATCAGCAAAATATCTACACCTTGGCATTCTGCGTTAGCATATAGTTGTTCCAACATGAGTTTTTACCGAGCCTGTATGCTTTACCCAATGCCTAAAAAAATCCAATTTGCACCATCTCAAGCAAAATGGCAACTGTCATCAACACAGTCTGTATTGGTATTAGTAGGACTGCAAAACTTACGTATGCAGCAGGGCATACAAGACACACCGTTGATGGAAAATCTTATCCAGTTGACCAATAAAGCCAAAGCCTTAGAAATTCCAATTGTTGATTTATATGGGGATGATTTACTTCAAGGCATGCAACAGCTTGGTGAATATGCAACAACACATCCGCAACTGATTTTTGCTGGCGAAATAACGCCTATGCTGAAACAGATTTTACCGCATCTATATAGCGTAACAGAGCAAATCTGTGTAGTGGATGATGCGCTGATGCTCAATAGTCAAGAACAGCATATTCAATGGGTAGATTCTATGTCAGAGCAAGGTATTCACCACATGAATAGCTACAGCTTAATGCGACTTTGGAATTTATCTGCACCAGCAGAATGGGTTTTATCGGCAAAAGGCATATTACTGGCAATTGCAGAACAGCTGGATATGGATGCGTTGGAGATAGATCCATTAACCGATTTACGTAGCTATGGCCTAGACTCTGTTGCGATGGTTAGCCTAGTGGGCTTATGGCGTGCTAATGGTGCAAATATTAGCTATGAAAGTTTTTGGCAACATGCAACTGTGGTTGAATTACTCAAAATTTTGCAAGCTAAAATTTAATTTTTGATGAATTGAAATTTATTTTTTATAAAATCGGAAAAATCATCGGGAAATAAGACTTTTCGCATTGTATTTCTTGGCTAAGCTTTTTATTATTGCGCCCTTGTTTTCACGATTGGCCTGGATTGAACATTGAATAATTTTCTAACAGAACATTTAATTCATCGTGATGAAGATTTTATGGTGATTCATAAGCCAGCAGGCTTACTCACCGTACCAGGAAAAACCGCAGATCTACAGGACTGCTTAATCAATCGCTTAGTTCAAGCAGAACCCAAAACATTACTGATTCATCGCTTAGACCGCGATACCTCAGGTATTTTGGTTTTTGCGCTCTCTAAGTTGGGTCAAAACCGCATCTCCCGTCAGTTTCAAGAACGTCAAACCTCCAAAACCTATCAAGCGATTGTGGCAGGCCATTTGCATGGTGAAGGTACTGTAGATGTCCCTGTGATTTATGATCCAGAACATCCACCTTTACATATTGCTGCGCCAGAACACAATAAGCCAGCTTTAACGTATTGGAAAGTTGCTGAACAGTTTGAAATTAACGGCTCTCCTGTGACGCGGGTAATTTTGACGCCAATTACAGGGCGTTCGCATCAATTACGTGTACACATGCAGTATTTGGGTCATCCAATTATTGGGGATACCTTATATGCAAGCCCAGAACAACAGGCGCTGTCATCACGTTTATGTCTGCATGCGGCGCAATTAAGCTTTAAGCATCCTAAAACTGAACAAGACGTAGAATTTATTTGTCCTGTGCCGTTTTAAGGTTTAAACAACTTCGGTTATTAGGCTCACATTTTGGTGAGCTTTATGTCAAAATATATTGCTAAAAGGTGCTATTTTTTGCTCAAATATCAAACAGTGTTTGAGTTTTAGAATATATAGCCTCAATTCAAGATAAAGGTGGAAAAATTGCAGCAGTTTGCTATTGGTCAGCGTTGGTTGTCGGACACAGAAACAGAACTTGGTTTAGGAGTTCTCATTGATGTAGATGAGCGATCTATCAGCATTTTATTCCCCAAAAGCGACGAGACTCGCGTCTATGCACGCCACAATGCGCCTTTATCTCGTATTGTTTTTAACTCAGGCGATGAATTACAAGATCAAGAAGGCTCGACTTGGACCGTTGAATCTGTAGAAGACCGTCATGGGGTGCTCCGTTATAACGTAATTCGCCAGCTTCAGGATGGTACAGAAGAACGTAAAGCACTGAATGAAACGCGTATTGGTGCGAATATTCAGCTGTCTAAACCGCTTGATCGTTTATTGGCCAGCCAAGTCGATTATAAAGAATGGTATGACTTACGTATTGAAGCATTGCTTATGCAAGCCAATATGAAAGCGAGTCCATTACGTGGTTTGGTGGGTTCACGTGTCGGTTTAATTCCGCATCAGCTGTACATTGCGCATGAAGTGGGTAAGCGTTTTGCACCACGTGTACTTTTGGCCGATGAAGTTGGTTTGGGTAAAACGATTGAAGCCGGTCTGATTATTCATCAGCAACTTAAAACGGGTCGTTCTGAACGTATTTTGGTGTTGGTGCCAGATTCACTACAGTACCAGTGGATGATTGAAATGCGTCGCCGTTTTAATCTCGAGTTCTCATTATTTGATTTGACTCGCACGGCATCTATTAAAGAACACGATCCAGACTTAAATCCATTCTTAACAGAACAACGCATTATTGCTTCTGTTGACTTGATGATTGACCACGATGACTTACGTGAACAAGCACTTGAAGCAGGTTTTGATTTGTTGGTGGTCGATGAAGCACATCATTTGATGTGGAATGAAGAAGATGGCGGTAACGACCGTTACGACTTAATTGAAGAATTGGCACAGCAAACGGCGGGTGTATTGCTATTAACAGCAACACCAGAGCAATTAGGTGTAGAAAGCCATTTTGCACGTCTGCGTTTGCTTGATCCATCACGTTTTAATTCGCTTGATCGTTTCTTAGATGAAGAAGAGCAATATCAACAAACTGCAAAAATTGCAGAAGTGTTGATGTCAGATTTTCCATTAGAAGCGGTACATTTAGACGCGGTTGAAGTTTTACTTGGCCAACGTATTGATGATACGCCAGAGCAACGTTTCCGTGCAATTCACGAAATTTTAGATCGCCACGGTACAGGTCGTATTTTATTCCGTAATACACGTGAAGCGATTCAAGGCTTCCCAGGCCGTGATTGTCAGCCAGCGCCATTAACAGCACCAGAAAACTGGTCTAAAGATGGTAAATTGCGTGAGCAAATGTGGCCTGAAGAAGCACAGCTTGATGGTGCTTGGATGGAACATGACCCACGTGTGATGTGGTTAATGGAAAAACTGCGCACAGATTTAAAACACAATAAAGTGTTATTAATCGCGCGTAGTGGTCCAGTGGTTGAAGCGCTAGAGAATGTACTTCGTCTACACGCGGGTGTACGTACAGCCATGTTCCATGAAGGCATGAGCTTGCTTGAGCGTGACCAAGCGGCGGCTTACTTTGCAGAAGAGTCATACGGTGCACAAATTTTACTGTGTTCAGAAATTGGTTCAGAAGGTCGTAACTTCCAGTTTGCCTCTGATTTAGTGTTATTCGATTTACCAGCTAACCCAGACGTATTAGAACAGCGTATCGGTCGTTTAGATCGTATCGGTCAAGAAAACCGTATTCAGATTCATGTGCCATACTTGATTGGCACAGCGCAAGAACGTATGTTTCGTTGGTACAACGAAGGCTTGAATATTTTCAGCAATATCTCGCCAACCGCACAAACTTTACAAGAAAACTTTATTGTGCAACTTAAAGATTGCCTATTGGCAGATTTAGGTCAGCAATTTGAAGATTTACTTGAAGAAGTATCTGTACAGCGTGAAGCATTAGAAGCAGAGCTTCAGGCAGGTCGTGACCGTTTGCTCGAGTACAACTCTTGCCGTCCGATTGTGGCACAAGAAATTGTGACTGCGCTTGAAGACTATGATGACAACACTACTTTGCCAATGTTTATGAAGCGTTTTATGGCGTCTACAAACATTGATTTTGATGAGCAAAGCAATAGCACAGTCATTATTAAGCCGACTGATCAAATGCAAGTTCAAGGTCTGACTTTAGATGAAGAAGGCATGACTGCAACGTTCTATCGTGATCAAGCACAATTGCGTGAAGATGCACAGTATTTAACCCTAGAGCATCCATTTACTGAAAGCGTAATGGAGATGATTAATACTCAAGGCTTTGGTAGCACCAATGTCGCGGTATTAAAGTCAGCTGCTTTACCGCAAGGTTCAGTATTGATTGAAGTTTGGTTTAAGGTTGATGTGATTGCACCTAAAGCATTGAATTTACCATCAAGCTTGCCACAACAGCTGGTGCGTGTATTGCTTAGTGAAAAAGGTCAAGACCTATCGCAGAAAATTGCGCCTGAAATCTTGAAGCCATATTTACATCATTTGGATGGCAACAGCTGTCGCCAAGTTGTTAAAGCACGTCGCGATGTGATTGAAGCGCGTTATAACCAAGCTTTGGATATTGCCAAAGCAGCATTACCAAACTTCAAGCAACAAGCCAAAGAAGTGTATGGTAATAAATGGCAGTATGAAATTGATCGTTTGACTTACTTAAAGCAATTTAACCCAAGTATCCGTGAAGATGAAATTGCACGTTTGCAAAAATTGCAGAAAGAAGGTTTAACGTTATTAGATGGTTTATCTGTAACGCCAGAAGCGATTCAAGTGATGGTCGTGGTTAAACCATAAGACGCAATAAAGCAAAAAAATTAAAAGCACCTTCGGGTGCTTTTTTTTAATCAATAAAGTCTTTAGGATCAATAGGAGAGAGCATGTAGGTGTTTTTAAGAAACTGAACTGCTTGCTCAAAGTCCTCAGCCGGAGGAATAATGGTAAAGCGCTGATTTAACGACTCATAATGTGGATGCTCAGGATCTAATTGAATGATCACGCCATACTGTGAGTTAAGCTGCTCTATATTCACGTGCTTAAAAGTTGGATGTTGCAGTGCAATAGCGCCACAATGAATGCTGAGGGGGTCTAATAAACGAAGTACATGATCGGCTTCTATACCATCAGCCACAAGGACTTCGGGTTGTTGCTCAACACAATAATTGAATAAGGTTTTGTGTAGATCTGTGTCTGATAAACTTAGGTCTAAGTGAATTTGGTGATCTTTTTGTTCAGTGTTGAAATCATCTAAAAAGCGCATGGCTAAACCCTAAAATTGTAAAATATTAAGAGAAATGAAGCATAACCTAGTCACTACGCGTGTTACATATTGCTGTATTAAACGCCCCTTAAATGAGTTAAGAGGCGGGTGTTTAGGTGTTATGCAATAAAACTTTCAAAATGTTGCCAGAGTTTTTCAGCTACTTTTTGTGCCTTATTTGAATCAGGTTTTAATCCCATTTGTTCATTTTCTATCAGTATAAGGTAATCTTTTAAGGCATCTACAGATGCATTTTCATCATCTAAAATATCAAGAAGTCCATCGATATAGCTGTCATACTCATCCTGCAACTCAGGCGAATCACCAACACCAATAGGGTTCCAATCGTAATTGAGAGTTTGGCGAATATTGAGAATAAATTGCTCTGCTGGATCTGGTTGTGTCATGGTTTATTCCCTTGCGGTGTTATGTTTTTATTTATCACAGTATTATAAGGTGTGTTCACGATTTAGCGACTATTTAGCGTCGTATATTGACGCCTGAATCACATCATAAAGAATTTATGCTGCAATCAATGAATTGTCAAAATAGATATCTTCTACCGTAAGATACTGACTAAAAGCCTGTGCAACTCGAATGACATATTCGGGTGCTAAAGCATTGGATTTTCCTGTAAGTTGATGGAATTCATATTTAAAATATTCCTTGTTATAACGTAAACCTAAAGTGCCTCTGAATTCATGCCAGCGCACTCGAAAGCAATAATATTTTTCATCATGTATGGCTTGTACAAAGCTGAGTATGCAATGCTCCATTTCAGCAGCTTCAGCCATTAATTCTTTGCTATTACAAATTAACTCAAAGGTACATTCATGCAGTACAAATGTGCTGGCTTTAAAGTCAAAAGGGGTATTGGATACGTGTATGTGTTGGCTTTTTTTGTGCCAAATTGCACTATGACGACTCAAGCTTTGTGCAGTTGTTGTAGGGTGAATCAAAGCAATATTTGGCAATTGTGTATATTCCGTTCCCTGAATCTGCTTGCCATAAATAAAATCATTCAGGGATAAATCAACTTCATGAAAAAAGAGATGGCTATTGTTTAGAATGTATAAGTTCAAAGCCAGTGCATGACTATATTGTGCGACATATTGCTCGTACAGCGGTTCATCACTATTGAGTAATATTACGCTCAGATTCAACAGTTGCTCTGGAGTATCTAAGTGTGGAATCAAGTTAAAAATAATCTGCGAGGCATACGCCTTTTTTGTGTGTGGAGAAAAGACCAGTTTTAAGATGGCTATGAATTGTTCAGAAGGCTGGGCAAATAGCTGTTTAATTTGACCTTTATGGCGAAATAAAGGGGCATTTAAATAACAGAGCTGAATTAAATGTGTATAACTAAAATAACTAGGATCGTCAACGTGGTTAAAGTCTTGCCGTAAAAGAAACCAATAGAGTCGGTTCGGATTCTCTTGTTCCCAGCGTTTTAAGTGATCTAAATAAGGGCTGAGCTTATGATTAAAATGACCATAGGCCTGCAAATTAAAATGGCTCTCAACGTGTTGAAACCATGTAGCAGTGGTTGGATCTAAGAGTTTATCTAGGATCATCACTTTTAATTGTGCCGCCAGCGTCTGTAGTTGCTGTTTACAACGCTCAATCTGTGTTTGTTCAATTGCAACTACTGGCTGTTTTGGGGATGGGCTTATGGCGGTGGCATCAAAAAAATATGAATACACTTGACGGTAGAGCGCAAACAGTTTCTTTTGTGGCTGATCTTTATATTGTGCTTGGCAATAGTGTGCGATCAGTGCAAATAAGTCATGAATGTTCTGTTGCATAATATGTCTAGCTGAGAGTAGACGATTTAAAAAATATTCAATTTCAGTAAGCGGGTTGGTTGCGGAAATTGATTGATAAAAAGCGCAAATTTGCCAAGAGTGCTGTTCATTGCATTGCGGTTGCAAGGCAAAAATAGGACCGAAATGTAGGCTAGCTATTGTTTCGTTATGATGAATTTGAATGTCGTTTAAAGTGTTTTGAAATAATTGAAAAAACTCTTGTATTTCTTGTGTGTTACATTCATTCATCAGTCAATACTCATATTTTGAGATACTGCATTTAATGTAATCGATTTGAGGCTATAAGGTAAACTTATCTCTGTGCAAGACATGAAATTTTGCAGATGTACCCAGTTTTTGGACAATGTTCATGTTGAAAGGAAGCAGTGGCGATTTTTATAGTCTTGCGCTAAAATTAGCCTACCGAAAATAACATGAAAAATAATAACAATGTCTAAAGCACTCATTACTCTTGGCGCCAAAACTTCACATGGTGGTGTAGTCACTGAAGTTGAAAGCTCTTTTACCATTAATGGCATTGCTGTACATCTTGCAGGGATGAAGCATTTTTGTCCGAAATGTAAATCTGTAGTGGCAGCGACCGCAGCAGATCAATCTACCACGGTGAAAGGTCGAGCAGTTGTTGTTGCAGGAGATAAAACCACATGTGGAGCAAGTTTTTTACCCCAACAAGCAATGGTGGTTTCGGCTAAGTAAATCGCTCAAAATACATTACAGCTCATCTTTCTTAGATATTGGTCATGATTGGTTTTTAGTTTGAAAATATTCATTGTGAAGATATATTAGAGTTAATACGGCAAGTTTATCTAAGTGAGATATCCCAGCATTTTTATACTAAGATTGAATGAATACAAGCATGCGTTTATTAGTTCAAATAGAGTGGATTGATCGCTCTTTTTGACTTTTAAATTCAGGCTTGGGAATTTTTAATCTATATTAGAACATCTTTGAAATTTTATTGATATTTTAGGTGTCAATTAATGACCATTTTTTTGATTTTTAGAAAGAACGTTATAGATGGTAATTTTGTATAGTAGCTAAATGTTTTATTTCATCTGCTGTGATCAAATTAATTATAATGAAGTTGTTTATTTTAATTTGTGATGATTTTTTGGTTTATGGTTAATTTTTTGTATTATTTATCATTTTATGAATCTTAATTTTTTATTAATATAAATATAATACCAATTTTTAAGTATTGTGCTCTTTTAGGCTAAGTCATATTTTTAAACATGAGATTATTTAAGAGAGTTTCATGTTATGAAAAATATCAACAGTATTTCAATTCTATTGGGTTGTACCTTATTTTCATTATCTGCACACATCTATGCAAAGCCAGATTGGTCAACAAAAAAATGTAAAAATGATTATCGCGCTTGTTATAGTCTTCCTGAAGTATTAAAAGCGCCTGAAAATATTGATCAGGGGCGCGTTGCATTTTCATTTAGTGATTCTGGTTGTTTAGCGTCATCGCCATTTTATCAAAATAAAACGGATCAATATATTCAAAAAAATTCGGGTATTAGTGGTACAACAAATTTTTTTAAAGGTTATAAGGATGTATGCCAATTTAATAATCAATTAGATTATTCATATATTCTTTATAATGAAGTGCAATCTACGAATAATCCCAAATATAAAGCACGTGTATTTGGTTTATATACTGTACATGATGTGGGTGCATTTGGTCATATTCATGATTGGGAACATGCTGTTTTATGGATGGAAAATGATAAGCCTATTTATTTAAGTATTAGCCGTCATGATGAGACACGCTATAAAAAGATTGAGAAAGCACCACACTTAAAAGATCAATCCAATGTTTTTGCTGTGAAATATATCTCTAATCTTGGTACACATAGTATGGGCTTTGCTGGTGCAGATAAAAATCATGTGGTGAATAATGCCCATCCAACACCTAATAATGAATGGTTTGGTCTCAAAGCTTCTCAACTGGTCGATATTCGAGAGTTAAATAAAAAATATACGCCAAGTGCTCAAAATTTAGATCCAAAGTATTCAAGTTTTGATGATTTTTTTGCACATCAAAAATTTGAAACAGCTGTACCTCGTGTCAATGATTTACAGTGGATTCAGTGTGCGCGACCTAAAGCTATTGTGAATAGTGGCGTAGATTTTATTGGAAGTTCTAAAAAATGTAGCATAAAAAATATAGAAGAATAATTTTAAATTGAGATTTTATAATCAATTTATCATCAAGTATAACTGGCTTAAATCATGCCAGTTATACGGGGTCTTGCTTCATCTTATTCAGTTTAAATGTATCTTATTATTAAAAAACATGAATTTTATCACAATATACAGCTGATATGATGAGTGATTTGTAGAATATATTGTTTAAAAATAACTATTTATAGGGATGGTGTTTGATCTAAAAATAATAAAAAATTAAAAAAAATGATTGAATGTTAACAATGATTGATTTGAATTTTAGCTTATTAAAACCGTTGCTGGTTTTAGAGGATGACCCAGTCCATCAATTGAGAGTTTCTAAAATATTAAAAACTTTTGGTTATAGAGATGATGATGTTTTTTATGCTCAGACCATTGATTTTGCAAAACAAATTTGTCGTGCAAATGCGATAAAATTTATGTTGGTAGATTTAAAACTGCCCGATGGCAATGGCATAGATTTTATAAAAAGTATACGAGGGAAAATAGCCAGTAGTGTTCCAATTATGGTGCTCTCTTCATGGAATACGTTTGAGGTGATTTATAAAGCTTTACGCGTAGGAGCCTCAGGCTATGTATTAAAAGAAAAAGATGACTTTGAACTCATGTTTTCTATAAGAACCATGCTCAAAGGTGGCGCAATTATTGATCCTGTGATTGCAAAGAAAATTTTAAACCATTTAACTCAAAGTTTAGTGCCTGAATTAGAACACGATGAGCACAATGATATAAATTTATCAGCAAGAGAAAAAGAAATACTAGACTGTGTTGCTACAGGACTAAGCAATCGTGAAATTGGCGTGGAACTAAATATTTCAAAATATACGGTGGATGTACATGTGAGAAATATTTATCAAAAATTAGCGGTAAATTCTCGAACAAAAGCAATTCATGCAGCCAAACAGATTGGGTTAATCCATTAGGCTACATGATCGATCTTTTAACGTATTTTTGCCTCATCTAATTGACGAGCACCTTCTAAGATCATTCGAATCATAATCATTGTTTGCTCGGCCACTTCAGTTCGTTCATTTGTAGGCATATCAATAACTTTAGCCCCCATATTAAACACCAGCTGTGTAATGGCTTTGGCTGCAATATCTGGGTGGGACAGCTTGCTGTTATTTAGTTTTTCCAGCACGATTAAATCTTCTCTCAACTCTTGTTGAAAAAAGTTCAATTGACGTTCAACTGCTTTTTTATATGAAAATGAACCTGTATAACCTTCACGCAGGAGCAAACTTAAATTGCCTGTGTCTGCATCAAGCTGCTGTATAAACACTTCAACAGAACTGCGAATAATACTGTTTTGCTTAGAGGCTTTTAGGCGTGCTTCATGCAAAATTTGACGAAGTACCACACCCGCGCGATCAATCAATTCAATTGCCAGTTCATCAATATCTTTAAAATGACGATAAAAACTATTTGGGGCAATACCTGCCTCACGTGCGACTTCACGCAAACTTAAAGAGGCGATACTTTTCTGAGGCCCAATTAAATTAAGTGCCGCTTGAAAGAGTTCGTCTTTTGTAATGGTCGCTTTGCGTCCTACATTGCGAACGGTATGGGTAATTTCAGGTTGCGTTTGTTCTTGGAGCATAGTGTCTATATTCGTATTCAAGGCAGACAGATGCCATGTCTTTCAAAGGATAAGAAACCTTAACATAGATTGACTTGAGCTTAATAGTATTTTGGATGTGAATAATTTATGCACAAATATATATACAGATATATATACATGTGTATAATAATTACAAAATCCATGAGATGTAGATGACTATGCATGTTCTTGCTAAAGCAAAATCTCCTTTAAGCTTCATTACAGACAGTGTGTTAGATCTAAATGCCATTAATTTTTGGCTTCAAAAAGTGAACCCACTTTGGTCGAGCAACAAAGCTTTAGGTAAAGTTGTGCAGAAGGATACTGCCGCTGAAGGAATGGTTAGTCTAACTATTCAGGTGAATCGTCATTTTAAGTTTGGGCAGGCTGGACAGCATCATCCAGTTTTTGCTGTGGTTGATGGTATTCGCTATGAACGTACATATAGTTTAACCAAGCTCGATGCGCAACATGTATTGCTCACGGTAAAAACCCTACAAGGTGGTAAAGTCAGCACATGGTTGGCTGAGCGCGCTCAGGCTGGTGACTTGGTTGAGTTTGGAGCACCTTTTGGTGACATGGTTATTCATGCGATGAACCAACCTTTAGTATTACTGGCAGCAGGAAGTGGTATAACACCTATGCTGAGTCTGCTTAAAGATATGGCCAAGCAGAATCAACTGAAAGATCAGCCAGTTCACTTAATGTATTGGGTGAAAAAACAAAGTGATGCTGCTTTTGTTGAACGCTTTGAAAAGTTAGCGTCTAAGCATCCGGCCTTTAGTTATCAAATTTTTTATACCCAAGAAGATGTTGCTGATTCGCGTTTAAATGCAAGCCATGTAGAGCAATTGACTGATGTAGAAAAGAGCACCGTATATGTTTGTGGACCATCAGGTTTTGTCTCTATCGCAGAACAGCTTTTTTCACATGCGCAGTCCTTCAAAAGTGAAGCATTTAGCATGAGCTTAATGGCGAATGATGATATTGGCTTTGTGAATGTAACACTTACACAATCAAATAAAGTGCTGAGCATTCCAAAAGGCCAATCTATTTTAGTGGCTTTAGAGCAACAAAACATCAAACCAAAACATGGTTGCCGTATGGGTATTTGTAATAAATGTGCCTGTAACAAAGCCGAAGGTTCAACCAAAAATATGGTGAATGGTGCGCAAAACACTGAACCTGGCAACTTGCTCAAAATTTGTGTGAACTCAGCTCAGTCTGATCTTGTCATTGATTTATAAGGTAGGACCATTGCGATGAATATGCCTGTAAAATTTGAATATTTTAAAAACCCAAAAAATAGCGAATTGACGCAAAGTCAGTTAGATGAACTTGCACGTGAGCTTGATGCGATTAAGCAAGAAGTATTGGATGATCTTGGCGAAAAAGATGCCCAATATATACGCCGAGTGTATGCAACAATCCGCTACGCATCATTTGCGGGCCGTGCGTTATTGTTTGCGGGATGGTTTCCGCCAGCATGGGTACTTGGTACAGGTTTATTGGGTTTTGCCAAAATCATGGAAAACATGGAATTGGGCCACAATGTCATGCATGGTCAATATGACTGGATGAACGATCCGAAGTTTAATGGCCAAACTTATGAATGGGACATCGTAGGTACAGCAGATAACTGGCGTCAAACACATAACTTTAAACATCATACCTATACCAATATTAAGGGTATGGATGATGACATTGGTTATGGCCTAGTTCGTTTGTTCCCAGAGCAACGTTGGAAGCCTGGTTATCTATTGCAACCGATTTATAGCATTCCATTTTGCTTGTTATTCCAATGGGGCGTAGCCATTCAAAACCTTGAATTGGGCAAATACTTCAAGGGGCGTAAGAGCAAAGAACAGACCAAAGAAGAATGGAAGCCAATGCAAGCCAAAATTGGCAAGCAATTGTTTAAAGATTACGTGTTTTTCCCATTGATTGCAGGCCCTGTAGCTTTACCTGTATTTACAGGTAACTTGGTGGCCAATGGTATTCGTAATATTTGGACCTTTAGTATTATTTTCTGTGGTCACTTTACCAAAGATGTTGAAGTTTTCCCGAAAAAAGTACTGGAAAATGAAAGCCGTGGCCATTGGTACATGCGTCAAATTCGTGGTTCTTCAAACCTGACAGGTTCAGAAGCATTTCACATTTTGACAGGGCACCTCAGCCATCAAATTGAGCATCATTTGTACCCAGATGTACCTGCGCGTCGTTACCGTAAAATGGCACCTAAAGTACAGGCTGTATGTGAAAAATATGGTTTGAACTATAACAATGCAAGCTTAGTAAAACAGTATGGAAGCGTGCTCAAACGTATTGTGAAATATGCGTTCCCATTTAAAAAGTAATTGCTTGATGAGTGATAAAAAAACCTGCTGATGCAGGTTTTTTTATGGTCGGATTTTGTGCTGAGTAGAAACTATTTTATTCAGGTAAGAGAGTTAAGCAGATCGTGCCAGATTTAATTCAGGCAAGCTTTGTGCTTGACCAACCATAAATGGAAAGTCTGCAAGGCTGAGCATTGCAAGGTCTTCATCGCTATTGCCGTAAGCATAGATGCTGTCATAGTCATGCAGGTTGTATTTTTCTAAAATGCGGATTTTTTTCTGTTCATTGCTACAATCTTGAGTTTGGTATCGCCCAGTCATCTTCTGATTGTGGATTTCAACTTCGCTACAAATCAGCTCAATGCCCAGTAATTCACAAATTGGCTTTAAGTAAATGTCGATAGATGCTGAAACCAAAACCACCTGATGACCCAATTGCTGATGACATTTTAATTGATGTAGAAGAGCAGGATCTAAATGTTGAATCAATTCTTTTGCATAGTCATTGGCCAGCTGGTAGAGCGACTCTGCATGGGTATTACGAAACATGGCATGGTAGAGCTTTGGACGCATGGCATGTGCAGGGTAAATATTAAGATAGTAGCCCTGAATCCAAGGCAGTATTTTTAAACCTTGCCGTACAATATGCCGCTTCGATAGCGTATAGAAAATAAACCCTGTAAAACTGTCTTTGTTACACAGGGTTCCATCAAAATCAAAAAGGGCTAAATTTTTAAATGTTTTATTCGGCTCATACATGTTTGATAGCGTCCGTTTACGCGAGAAGCGAACCAGTTAGTATTGTAGTCTCTGCTTAATTTTGGACCAGAAATAACAACTTCAGGCATTATGGCATAAAACGGTTCTTTGCCCGTTTTTTCTTGATAAAGTTTTGTCACTGCACGGTAAGTGGCTGTTTTTTCAAAATCAATATCTTTTTCCTTTTTCAAATCAGCACGAATTTGATTTGGCGTTAAGATCACATCATTTGTAGAAAAAGCTTTTAATAATTCACGTTCAGATGAACTTTTGGTTGCCAAAGGTGATCCATCTTTAGTGTAGAGGAGTAAATCACCATCTAATGCTAAATCTGAGCCACTCACTTTATTTAACATACTTTGGAAAGCGGCGTTACGGCTAGAGTATCGGCCCGAGTTGTAATCTGCGAAGCGATAGATGGGTTTGTCATAATCTGCTTCGTACATCATGAGACGGTGAATACCGTAGTACAAACCGCCGTATTGTGAATACATGTCGGTACGTAAGTCAGCCATATTGCCACTTTGACGTTTATTGTCTTTGGCATAAGTCACCAACACCTGCATTGAACCTAATGTGGTGATGGGATTCATTTTTTCACTGATGTCTTGCCCTAAAAGTTTGGCTGTACCAGTGAGGGCACTCACGTGATAGTGTTTTGCCATATAAGCGAATATTTCACGATATAGCTCATCTAATTGGCGCTCAGTACGAACACGGCTCATTTGACTTAAATAATTATCTTCAGGGCTAGGCTGGGTTTTGAGTACTTCTTGGAAATAGCCCGCGATCGTGCCACCAATTTTATCGCCTAACTTGTCTTTAAATTTTTCATCTAAACGGTCTTGTACTTCTTTCACCGCTTTTTGACCAAGCCCAGGGACTTCCGGGTCAGCATGAAAATTCGATTCTTGGTCTACCACAGCTACAATGGTGCAAACATTCTCTTTGGTTTGTGGAATGCCCAATTGCTCTGTAATGTCGTAGATGTCTTTTGCCCATGATGTACGTTCTTGCACACGACCTGGAATGGCTTTACGAATTTGTTCGGCATTAAGCGTTGGTTCTTTGTCGTTTGACCACCAAGAGCCATTGCCACATGCGGTCAAGCCAATTGAAAGTGCTAAAACAGAAAGCGTTTTAACACCATAGGTTGGAGCAAAAGATTTTTTCATATTGAAGAAAACACATTCCGAAAAGGGAGGTCTATCTGACGCTAGCAGTATACTATGTCGCCATAAAAAACATGACAATTATCTTCGCGTCATATCTTAAAACGTCACATATATAACGCTATAAGTGCTCAACTGAAGCGCTTAAATGGCATACCTAAAGTAGTAAAAACGACACAAATTAAATGAGCCTTAAACTTAAAGCTAAGTGAGTGCAGAATAGATATTTTTCAATGAGCTACGCTTAAAAAATATCATAATGCATTTATATTGCCTAGCCCTCCAAAATCAGTGGGGTATAAAAATAATTTTGCCATCTACTATGGGCTAGTCAGACATTTATAGATTGTCGTCAATATTGAGTAAATAAGGGCTTACACGATTGAGCTTAAATGTGTGGCATAACTTGTGAACAGGAGCTGTATTTACGCAGAAGAAAATAATTAAAAACCTTTATTTTTTAAGTTTCTTTTCAGCTTGTCTTGTTAAAAAGTAAGCATGGGAATTCAGTACACCCGTGCTTAGGTAGAGCAACTACAATAATGGATGATTGGAAGGTGTGCTGCAATTCTCGCAATCATATTTGAGCCATAATCCATGAAAATTCGTTTTCTTAAAACGCTAATCGCTGTCTCTCTTGTGGCAAGCTTGGCAAATCAAGCCACAATGGCTGCAACACCAAATCATAGTGCGACAACAAAAACACTTACTGTTATTGGTTATCACGAAATCACCAACAACAAAAATGCATTAATTCCAGAATATGCAGTTAGCACAGCACAGTTCCAACAACATATTGAGTGGTTGGAAAAACAAGGCTTTCACTTTATTACCGTTGATCAGTTGATCAGTGCCAACAAAGGCAAATCAACTTTGCCAGCTAAGCCTGTATTATTGACTGTCGATGATGGCTATGAATCTTTCTATCAAAATGCTTATCCTGTAATTAAAGCCCATAAAATTCCAGTGGTTTTAGCTGTGGTTGGTTCTTGGTTGGAGCCAAAAGCGGGCGCTCAAGTCGATTTTTCAGATGAAAAAATTCCACGCAGTGATATGTTGTCGTGGGATCAGCTTAAAGAAATGCAAAATAGCGGTTTGGTTGAAATTGCCAGTCACAGTTATAACCTGCATCGCGGGATTTTAGGCAATCCACAAGGCAACTCAGAACCTGCTGCAGTAACACGTTTATATGATCCTAAAACATCAAGTTATGAAGCTGATGCACAATATACGCAGCGTATTACCCAAGATTTAAAACACAATAATCAGCTTTTGGTTGCACATGGACTCAAGTCACCGCGTGTGATGGTATGGCCTTATGGCCGCTACAACATGGAGACGGTCAGTATTGCAAAACAATTGGGAATGCCCGTTGCGATTAGTTTAGATGATGGTGCGGATTCTGCGAAAACGTCTTTAGGGCAACTCAATCGTATTTTGGTCGAAGGTAATATGTCGACGACTGAATTGGCACAAGAGATTGAAAACCGTCAGAAGAACTTAGGCGATAACAACCGTCCACAAAAAATTATGCATATTGATTTGGATTATATTTATGATCCAGATCCCGCACAGCAAGAGCGTAATTTAGGGAATTTGCTTGATCGAATTTCGGCGATGAAAGTCAATACCGTCTATTTACAAGCCTTCTCTGACCCAGATGCCAATGGCTCTGCAGATATGGTGTATTTCCCAAATCATTATTTACCAATGCGTGCTGATTTATTTAACCGTGTTGCGTGGCAAATTCAAACGCGTACCAATGTCAGCCGTATCTATGCGTGGATGCCACTGCTTGCATGGGATTTACCAAAAAAGAATCCTGTTTCTGAGGATTTGGTGGAAACACAGCAAAGCAAAGAGGGTGAGCATTTAAATATGGGCTATCACCGCTTGAGCCCATTTTCAGTCGATGCTCGTGCAACCATCGCAGGCATCTATACCGACCTTGCAAAATCAGCGTCATTTAATGGGGTGTTATTCCATGATGATACCACTTTGTCGGATTATGAAGATGCTAGCCCAGATGCCATGAAAGCCTATGCGTCTATTGGTTTGCCACAAGATTTAAATGCAATTCGTAATAATGATGCGCAGCTCCAAAAATGGACAGCATTTAAAACCGAATATATTGATAACTTTGCGATGCAATTGGCTTCAGAAGTTCGTCAGTATCAACCGTTTTTATTAACTGCACGTAATTTATATGCACAAGTGGCATTAAAACCTTATGCGGAAAATTGGTACTCACAATCACTTGAACAATCGCTAAATCGTTATGACTTTACCGCAATTATGGCCATGCCTTATATGGAACAAGCACCGAACAGTGCCAAGTTCTATCAAGACATTGTCAAACGCGTCAAACAATTCCCAAATGGAATAAAGAAAACCGTATTTGAACTACAAGCTGTGGATTGGCGTACCAATCAAAAAGTACCGTCAGACGAAATGGCTTCAACCATCCAGTCTTTATATGAGCAAGGCGTGATGCACGTGGCTTATTATCCTGATGACCCAATTAAAGATCATCCCGATGTACATGTAATGCGTAAAGCCTTTGATTTGAAATCAAGCAAACTTATTCCTTAGGGGAATTGAATTATGTCAACGCTTCAGCAATTTTGGCATTCAGCATTGCACTTTGTATTTTACTATCCATTGTTTATGTCGTACTTATGGATGGTCGGTGCACTGATTTTTTATTGGAAAGAGCGCAAAGATCCGCCATTTTCAGAGCCACCCGCTTTAGCGGAATATCCTAAAGTGGCAGTATTGGTACCATGCTTTAACGAAGGCGATAATGCAGATGAAACCATTAGCCATGCTTTAGGTCTGCAATATCCAAACTTTGAAGTGATCGCCATTAATGATGGTAGTAAAGACAATACAGCTGAAGTGTTGGATCGCCTTGCTGGAAAATATGAAAAGTTACGTGTAGTACATTTAGCCCAAAACCAAGGCAAGGCTATGGCACTGCAAGCGGGCAGTTTGCTGACCGATGCGGAGTACCTCATTGGGATTGATGGCGATGCGCTCTTAGACCCGCATGCTGCAACATGGATGGTTCGCCACTTTTTAGAAAATGATGGGGTGGCTGCGGTTACGGGTAATCCACGTATTCGTACCCGTTCAACTTTAATTGGTCGTATTCAAGTCGGTGAGTTTTCTTCGATTGTCGGTATGATTAAACGCGCACAACGTAGCTTTGGTCGCTTATTTACGGTCTCTGGGGTGATTACAGGTTTTCGTAAAAGTGCGGTGCATTCAGTTGGTTATTGGTCACCAGACATGTTAACCGAAGACATTGATATTACTTGGAAGCTACAACGTGAAGGCTGGGACATTCGCTTTGAGCCAAATGCTTTGGTTTGGATCTTAATGCCAGAAACATTTAGTGGCTTATGGAAGCAACGTCTACGTTGGGCAATGGGTGGGGCACAAGTCTTACTTAAGAATATCGATGTATTGTTTAAACCTAAATTAAACTTTTTATGGCCATTAATGATGGAGCTGATTTTGACTCTAGTTTGGTCATATATGATGCTGATTATGGCGGTTATTTGGGTGCTACATTTTGTGATTCCTATGGGTGGAATTGGTGATTTAGTCAGTTCGCCATTCTTACCTTACGGTACGGGCATGTTATTGGGTGCGACCTGCTTATTGCAATTTGCCCTAAGTAAATGGATGGACAGTCGTTATGAGCCATCATTGGGTAAAAACTATTTCTGGATGATTTGGTATCCATTCGTATTTTGGTTGATTACCATCACCGCCAGTATTGTTGCCTTCCCTAAAGTATTACGACGCGGCACGGGCCAGCGTGCACGTTGGGTGAGTCCTGACCGTGGTATTCGTATAAAATCAGAAAGCTGAGTAAATATAAGATGAAAAATAATAGCTTAATTATCGATTTACGCCGCCAGTTACCATGGCATAAACGATACGCATCCAATACATCTACCGCCGTAATGTGGGGTATTTGGTTGTTGTTATGGCGCCCAGCCTTGCTGGTGATGGGTTTTCTAAGCTTGCAAAAGCACCATGTACTTGAGCATTTGTTTGGCTCATTTGGTACGGGTTTAGAGCATGGCTTTACTGCATTGGTGGCATGTGCCATTTCACTGTTGCTATGGTCGAATTATGTCCCTGCAAAAACAGTGAAAAAGCAAACGCCAAAAACATTAACAGACTATGTGCACCATTTTGATTTGCCAGTACAGGAAATTGAAAATAGCCGTCAGCAAAAAATTAGCACGGTCTATCACGACGAACATGGCAAAATTATTCATATTGAATAAAGCGCCGTATACGATTGAATCTGAAAACACTCAAGTTCACTTGGGTGTTTTTTTCATAAGTACTTAGCCCTTTAAAGCTTTACTAGAGGCTGAGCAAAGTAGACTTAGGTGGTATTTAAGCGTATTGGCGAAGCTAGAGATTTTTGCGAGAAAGATTTAGACTATACCTCTCCCATAGAAAATCGTTTTTGAGCGTCAGCATCTCGCATTTGTCAGGCAGAAGATGCAGAATTTTGTATGTCTCATCTTAGTATCTGCAATAGATTCAATAAATATTGCCGTGATGGATAACTTATTCATCCTATAGTTAGGATTTGTGGTAGCAAAATATTTTCTAGGTTTAACCTGTACGAAGTGGAAAAAATTAATGGCGCAGCATGCAGTAATTCAAGAGTTATTTGATAAGCCCATCAGCAAAAAATTGTGGGTTGCCCCGATGGCAGGTGGGTTAGACTATTTATAATAATAATTTAAAATCAATATCTTAATGTTTTTTGCGTGGCGTATGGCGTAGAATTGGCGTAAAAAAAGGAGGTGAAATCAATTCACCTCACTCCAATTTCTTTGAGACTCTTTTTGCAGTGAATCCAACCAGACTGCAACATCCGTTAAGTTTACAAAGTATTCAGATTTATTACCATCCACCTTAAATGCTGGAAAAGGTAGTTTACATTTAGCTGCTCGTTGTTTTGCAGCTGCCATATCTAAATGTGGCATGTAATCTTCCACAATATCTTTTAAGGCAACAACAGGTCTTTTATAACGCAGAATCAACATCATTGATGTGTCGATTTGGTCATTTCGATTGATAGCTACTCCCATCAAGACACCTCCTTCAAACTTTCCACAACACTTCTAGGCAACCCACTCAAATAACAACTAAACAAGTGGTATAGCTCATCCGCATTCATTTCATTTACTTCGATCATGCCACCTGTGCCATTTACAACACGCTGACGTGACCAGCCGCGCATATTGAAAGTAAACTGATTGTCGTAATCGACTGCATTGACGATTGCATTGAATGAGCCAACATCACCGGCTGACCATGACTCAATATATGGCTTGTCTTTGGCCACAAGGTTATCGAGTTGAAGCTGAGCGAATTGCACATTGGTTAATTGAATTTCAGTCATTGGTTGGCTCCTTTGGCTTAAAGCGTGAACGACGCTCCTTTTTCTCTTCACTAGTTAGACAGTAGAAGTGAACATATCCAATTTCATTTTTAGTTGTGCATCGCGGGCCAACTTTGCCACATCTAGAGCAATGGCGACTTTCATGTCCCCACGGTAATCGCTTAGTCATTGGCTGGCTCCTGTGCTTCGATCATGTCTTTATAGTCACGCCATAGCTCCCATTTTTTACTTACGAGACGTTCCTTATAAACCTTTTCTGTAATTTCCACCCATACTGGGTCGGTTTCCCCAAATGGTTTATTAACTCGCTCTAGCGCCATAGTTTCAGCAATAGTTTCGGGTAGTTCTTTCTGTACCAAAACAAACCCTTCCGGCACCGCTTGGGCTTTGGCTCTACCCAATCCAATAAGCCAAGAGTCCCATGCAACCTGAGTTGGTTCATGTAAATATTCATCACACTCATCAACTTCAAAACCATATCCAGCAAACTCAACAAGACCAGTGTCAGTCAGATGTTGCTCAAAAGCTTCTCTTTCTTTCTGAATATCCATCACGCCACCTTTCTTCAAATTTTTAATTAGCACTTCTAAAATCTGCTCACCAATTCGTTGAATCAATGGCATCGTGACTGAATTACCAGCTTGCATATATAAAGCACTATTTGCCATTTTTTCAGGGAATTGCATTTGCTCAACAGGATAACCCTGAAATGCAAAACACTCCTTTGGCGTGAGTTTACGAATACCGACCGCATCACGAATTAAAGGCACATTGTGTCCACCTGAACCCATATTGGCAGTCAGAGTAGGGCAAACTTTGCTTTTATTTTCACGCACATAAATCCGACGCCATTGATAAACCGTGTCTCTCGACTGCATGGTTTCATTCATTTTTACATAATACGGATGCTCAGGCGGATAATAATATTTAGCCTCAACAGGCATGGTTTCCAGCACATCATGGATACTTCGCGTGAGTGGAATAGCTTCTGGAAAAGTAAACTGTGCGAAATTCGTAACTTGAATAGGATCAAAAGCCACAATAAAAATTCGCTCACGGTTTTGTGGCACATTGGCATGCGTCATACTATTTAACACTTTATAAGACACTGCATAACCAAGTTCCTTTAAGGTGTTGCAAATTACTTGAAAGGTGTTGCCGTGATCGTGAGAAACAAGGTTTTTAACATTTTCTAAAAAAATCACTTTAGGACGATGTTTCTTTGCAATATCGACAATATCAAAAAATAAGGTCCCGCGGGTTTCATTAAATCCCTTTTGATTGCCTGCAATGGAAAATGCTTGGCAAGGGAAACCACCACATAAAATGTCAAAGCTTTCAGGAATTTTAGCTTTGGTTTCATTTAATGTGATATCGCCTTCAGGATATTCGCCATAATTTTGAAAATATGTTTCTTTTGCATGTTGGTTCCACTCACTTGAAAAAACACAGTGGCCATCAAGATTTTGTAAAGCCATACGAAAACCACCAACACCTGCAAACAAATCTATAAATTTGAATTTCATTAGGCCACCATTAAATAGTTAAAATTTTTACTACGAGCTACTTCAACTCTTGCTTCGCGCTCTAAGCCGACTAAAAACTCTCGATATCCGTTTAAGTAGCATCCACAAAATTGCTTGAATTTTCGCTGACATGCTTCATTCATCAAATAATCTTGCTGCATTCGGCCTTTGTGGCAGAATATTTTGAGAACACTATCGCCACGACGCATAACCACAGCATCTTTTTTCACTTGTGGCCTGTATCCATCACAGTACAACCAGTAAGTGAATAAGTTTGTAAATCGGCAAGGTAGGCGAGTGATCATGTTGCTACCTCAGCTTGGGTGTTATATCCGATAGCTTTAAACAGTGGGTTCAATGCAGAAATATCTAACTGCTTTTTAGCTCGAGTAGCAGCAACATATAAAAGTCGAGCTTCATCTTCGGTTAGGATTTTTTCACCAGGTGCAGCAGCTTCTTTATAAAAGAAATCACCACCAAGTTTGACCTTGTTAAACTCCAAGCCTTTAGACTTATGAGCTGTGGTCACAATGCAGTCATAATCACTAGAATTACTTTTTAGTAATGAGCTGATTAGAGCTTCTTCACCCACTTTATTGATTAGGCTAACAAGTGCTTTTAAGTCATTTCCAGAGACTTCATTTGTGTATTCAATGACTTCTTCCCAATTGCTAAAGCCTTCAAATACACTTCCATCGTGGACTTTTATTCCAGATTTAACTTTTTTGGCATCTTCAATGTTTTTTAATAAAGAACCTGTATCAACTTCCAAACGTGGTTCACGTCCAATTTTTACCAGCTCAACCATGTTGGAAAGGGCTGCAGCATTGGTGCGATAAATAAATGCATCGGCAACCATATCGGTGACTTCACCAACATTGGAGTCAATTTGTTCAAAACCACGTAATGGAATTTCTTCATCCAAAACATTGAACAAAATTTTATTCGCAAGATCAGCAATGTTTTCACCAAAACGGAATGATTGACTCAAACGTGTTTCAGCAATATCTAGGGATTGCATCGCATTGACAGCACCACGAAACGCATAGATTTGCTGGTGACGATCACCCACATAAATGACCTGAGCACGTTGCTTACTCAATACATTTAACATGATTGGATCAGCATCTTGTGCTTCATCAAATAAAATAAAGTCAGCATTAATCACTGGATTGCTCAATGCCCAATATTTTAGGTAATGGTCATGTTCGAGACGGTTAATACCAGCAGGATTTAAAATGTCATTCCAGTAATCATGTGCCTTAGGTAAAAGGATATTTGCCAATTCAGCACGATATGTATCATCCATCCAATCAGGTAAAGCAGCGTAAACTTGTGATAGTTGAATTTCGCTGTAATTAGAACGGCAGAAATAACCGACGGCATTCACCATAGATGTGGCCATACGTTTTGAATTAAATAAACGCTTCTGGTCATCCTCACCACGTTGTTTAACCAATGCCACTGGTACTTGATAATTCTCAAGATCATGGCGAGATGCCAATTGGTTTGACATCAAGCGACGATTTTTTAATTTATTGGTCAGCCAGCGTGGAACTGAGTTATAAGCTAGGCTGTGAAATGTTTTGCACTTAACATTATGGTTAAATTTAGACTGTGCTTCTGTTGCAATAGCCTTGTTAAATGCCAAGTACATGCCATGTTGATGATGCTTTGCATTACCAATCAGTTTAAGGGTAGAAGTCTTACCAGCACCGGCGTATGCGGTCACTTTACATGACTGACCATGTAATGCCATATCAATGGCATATTGTTGTTCAATAGTTGGATTCATCTTTCTATCTCACTATTGGTACCCTCATGTGTGAGGGCACCAGATGCCAAAGTTATGCAGTCAGTTCAGCTGCTTTACGTTCGTAAATTGAATTGATGTTGTCGATTTGAACATCAGATAAGCCAGAAGTGTGGGGTTCAAAACGCTCACCCATAATTTTATTGATGGTTTCAACTTCTGCTGCATCTTCCAGATCAACAATTAATTGAAGATAAAATTTCTGCCAGCCATGAGCATTTTTAATATCAGTTTGAGCTGGTTCACCTAAGTTAGTAGGTACTGTGTTGCTGACTTCTTTTAGCTGTTCCAGTGTTTCAGTCGCATAAATTTGTGCAATTAATGCTGCTGTATCGAACTCGGGTGCCATATCAACAACTTTGTCCTGTTGTTCACGATGTTCTAACTGTGCTTTTAGACCAGATGCACCTTGATGCTTCTTGATATTTGATGGCTCAGGAGTCACATCAATTTCTTTGTCGCGCTCTTCTTCAGCAACCCCAAAACCTTTAAGAATATCCGTGAACTCATCGCGTAATGCATAGCTACGTGCACGCATTTGCATCATACGTCGTGGATATTGAGACCAAGGACCAGCTTTAGAAAGTAAACCTGCACGTTTTGCATCTTCTTTGCTGAATGTTTTGGTAACTGATTTTTGGCCTTTACGTTTAACGATACAAGTTGCCACATCGTCGGTTTGAGTCTCTTCAAACTGCTCAAGCAATCCTGAACTACGAACCAAGGCAAGAACAGCATCACCCCAAAGCGAAGGACGACCATTAATTACTGCAATGTTTTGCATGGCCTGAAGTGGTTGCAAGCCAATTTCAGCACCCCATTGCATAGCAACCAAAATGTTGCCAGGCTTTTTCTGATAGTCCTTTGGGACAATTTCAGAGTTCGCCAATAAATCAGCAATTTGCATTGCTTCTTGAAGATTAGTAGGAGTTAAAAAGCCAGTGTTTTGAACTAATGCATTCATGATAAATATTCCTTAAATTGTTTCTTTAAATTTGTTTGAAATACGGAAAACGCGGGTACTGGATGTTTTGCTGTATTTCGTGAATAAATCAGGTTCTTCTTTTTTCAACAGCGTACTGTCGATACGAGTAGAGGATTGTTCTTTGTAAGTGCAGATGGTCATGCCTTGGCTAATCATCATTTCAGCGTCTTGCATAGATGAAACAAGCGTTAATTTGATCTCGTCTTCACGTGCTTTATCTGCTTTTTGGCGACCTTGGACTGCAATCAGTTCCTCATTGAGTTTGATTTGCTCAAAAGTTGCTTCAACTTGTTTACCAACAACGTGCTTAGACCAGCGGTGTAAAACATCATCAAAACATGTCGGATCTGGTGGAACATCAGCAATGACATGGTTGAACCAGAACGCTTTAACTTGACGAAAAATTGAATCAATCAAGTCTTCATCACGTTCAATGCGATACATGCGGAACTTATTACCTCCAATAAGCACGGCAAGGTGCCATACTTGGAAGCCTGTAAGCTTCATGTACCAAAGACATTGGGTTAGGTAATAATCTGGAATCTGATCTGTACCTTCTTCACCAAATAACTTGGATAAATATTCCGAAGCTGTTTTACATTCCAAACCTTGGTCTGTTGTTAATTTTCCATCCTTAAAGAAAACACGACCTGCGATTTCTGGATTTACAACAGCTCGATCAATGTTACCAATAGCCCAAGTTTCACCAAATTCAGCAAGTGATAGTTGCTGTGTAACACGTTGAACTTTCATGCCAGAGCGACGTGAGAACTCTTTTGCAACAACATCTTCAAGTAAGTTGCCGAAATGAGCAGATTCATTTTGTGATTCTTTACGTTCACTACGACCTGTTTTGTCTAACCACAATTGATATGGTGATTTGTACGGACTAAAACCAAGGATTGCAGCGACGTCTGAACCACCGATACCTTTTTTACGACCAGCGAGAAATTGGTCACGATTAACTTGTGTATTCATATCACACCACCTGATTTTCAGAATATTTAGGAGCCAAAGGGCGGTAGCTATCATCAGCAGCACGCTGACATTTCACACAAACCATTGCTGGTATGACGTTACGATGGAAATATTCATCATCGTAGCCATCATGTGTTTCGGTATTTCCGCAGTGCTCACATTCATAAATTGCTGTGAAATCACGACGGATTTGAGAAGTAATCTTTTTGATTTTCATGCTCTAAATCCTCTACGTGAATTCATGATTTCCAAACGAATTGAACCAATTCCCACATCAATAACTAATTCACGAAAATTTTCATTTGAAGTGATGCCAAATTTGAAAGCCCAACCACCACCGAAGCGTCCACAACTTTTGACTTTGAGTGGGTTCCAACCCCAAAATTCACCGTTATGCTGATCAAATGGTTCATCTTTAGAAACCACATGCCAAGGAAAGCCATGCATTAGGCAAATAACAGTTTTATTTCCAACATCGAATTCAAATTCGTTGTATTTGACAGGCTCACCAAATAAAGCTCGATATACATCAGCTTGAAGGCTTTTAGAGTGATCGGTTGGTTCACTAGAAGCTGTTTTAATTTCAATTAAATCAAGCATATTAACCTCTCAATTTCTGTAATTTCACAGCGATAGAGTCTTCAAGGGCATCATTGATCTTGTCGATTTCATAACGATCAAGATATGCATTGATTTCGCCATCTTCATCACCGACCAATTCAGGTTCTAATCGATCAATCTGAATGCCTACAGCACGATTAAAGCCGTTACCATCATCGAAACCTGAATAGTCAAAATTCACTTCGATGTAATACTGGTTATTTGCTGTTAATAAGGTTGCATGACAGTCATGTTGACAGTCGTTGTATGGGCCTAAATCGAGCTCATCCACCGTGTAGATGTCTGATGCCACTGTGATCTGCTGCTGTTCTTCAACAGGTAGCTTGGCTGGTTGATACATTTGCACAGACGCAAAAACTGCTGTCATTGCTACTGCACCACCTAAACCCAACAAAATTGATTTGAAATTTAATGAAACCATGTTCATAATCTCCTTATAGCGATTGCTATACCCCCTAAAGAAGCCCCGTCCTCGATCAAAATTTCGGGGCTTTTTATTGCTTAATTTTTAGTTTTAAGCGGAAAAGGTACCAATACGGACAGGGTTTTCTGGGAGCAAGGCAATCACTTTTTCTTTGAATTCTTGAATAATTTCATTACGCAAGAGTTCTTCTTTAACGATTTGCAATGCAAACGATGGCTCACCATCTGAGCTATTTACTACAAGACGCAAGCGAATAGTTTTGTTATCAAGACCGACATAAGCTGGATCAATGATTTCAAAATAACTTGGTAATTTCCCTGCTGTGCTTGAAGCTTCAACTTTGTCAAAGACCGAGCGAGTTTCTTGCATGTTTGATACTGACGAGTCAGTAGTTGAAGATGCGCCAACTTTCATGTTGCGAACTGCATTAATTGCTTCCGCAATATGGATCGTTTCACCAGTTTCACTTGTTGCAGCAAATACACTTGCCCAATCTTCAAGTAATGTTGCAAAACGCTTTTGATTAAGTTTGTTATCTTTAAGCTGATTGAGCTTTTCCCAAACTACAGTTGGTTCAAGCTGTAATACTGCTTTATGGTCACAATGACCTTGAGCCAATCCAACAACTTTGAAGTTTAAAATTGCCGTTGCTGATACATTTTTGTGGTCAACAAATACAGGGGCGTAAACTTTTACTTCAGGAACAGAATTTTCAGACTGCGTATTACCTAAAACATAACTTTTGAAATCTTCAAAAGATGGGGTTTTTAAAACACCACGTGCACGGTTACGACCAGCTTGAAATTGTTCTAAATCATGAACTTTGAAATTTTCGTGAATGGCAACAAGTTCACCACGAGATAAATCATTTACAGGTAACGCAAGTTCAACGATTTCTTTAGCAGAGTTTTCCATTTTCAGTACCTTATGGATGGTTGGTAAAATTGTTGTAATGAGAAGGGTTGTTTAAGCGTCTTCAGTGAATAATTGGCTTGTATGGTTAGCGAACAAAGTGACATCACCACCAGCATTCAAATGCATTGGAGTTTTTGAGGTAGTGTCCTCTGCACGTTTACCTTTTGCTGTTGGTTCAACAAAAGCGAGTGTGTGTGCAATTTCGACCTGGCTTGAATCACCGATACGAGCAATATCAAGTGTGATTTTGATTTGCCCTTTTTTGTTGTGCTGAACAGCACCTTGAGAAACCATGCTGATAGCTGCACCGAGTTGGTTAGCAAAGGTTCCTGCACCTAAGTCAGCAACAAATTGCTGTGCGTTGGTTGGTTTGGTAGACATTTTTACCTCACATTGGGTTAGTGTGTGAGATAAATATTAGGTAAACCTAATTGTTTAGTCAATAGGTATTCCTAATTTATTTTTAGGATTGCCTAATTTTTTGTTTTTGATAAAAGAAAACCCGCACAGAGCAGGTTGAGTGGGTTTTTTGGAATGCTGTTAGATCATTAAGATAGTGGATTACCAAATTTATTAAATTAATTTCCCCATTTTTCCCAGTCACGATAGCCAGTTAAGCCATGCTTTAAAATCTTTATAGATGAATCTTTTTTCATTATTTCTAAGTTTTTTTCATATTGGCTACAATATTTAAAATATTCAAAAGTATGATAATCTCTTATCACGTACTCAATGTGGTAATCACCAAATCCCTTAACAGTTAAATTGGGGTGCGTGACTCTTTGTAAGTGATTTCTAACCAAATCATAATCGCTTGGTTTGTTGCGACGATCTAACCAAAAAACGATATAAAAAAATATAATAATTAAACCAATAATTCCCAAGTTATATATAAAGTCATGCATTCTTAAATACCTAAATTATAATGATTTAACTTTTTCTCACTCGTTTGGGCTTAAAACACTTATACCTTCAGGTGTTACCATTTTTCCAATTTCGCAATCTGCCAAACCCAACCAATAATTTCAAATTGTTGAGAGATTCTTTCTTCTGCTGTTAGTTCAATTTCTTTATATTCTTCTGAATTATCAGATAACAATCGGATTCCACCAAAGGGTAGGTTATATAAACGTTTGCAGTAATGAAGCCCACCTATACAAATCACATAGATACGACCATCTTTAACCTCTTTGCGACCAAGATCAATGTGGATTGTATCGCCATCATTAATGGTTGGTGTCATTGAGTCGCCTGATGCAGTTGCTGCAACTGCATTAGATTCTGTGATTGCTAAGTTGCGTAAAGTCGCTTTGGACATTCTTAATTTACGTCTTTCATTAGCAATAGCTTCATTGAATGAACCACCGCCACAAGCAAAAGAAAAATCCTTGAAAAATGGGATTTCGACTTCGTCATCATCTACTGGAGTATTGGTATCCCATTCATTTACCTGGGTGAATTGAGGATTAATTTCACCATCTTGTTTAGGTGAGCCTTTACCAGTCGCAAGCCAAATAGGGTTCACATTCAAGTGATGTGCAGCTCGTAGAAGATTCTCACCTTCCATTGTTTTTGATTTACCAGAGAGCCAGTCACTAACAGATGGTGGCTTAACACCAACAGCACGAGCAAGTTCTACACCCTTTATTTTTTTTGGTGGTAAAACTTCCATTGCATATTTAAGTCTTTCAGCAAGTGTCTTCATAAGTAACTCTCAAATCATTAGGAAATCCTAACATGAATAAAATTAGGTATGCCTATTGATTATTTATAAGGAATGCCTAATAATTGCTTTTGTTATAGGAGAGCAACATGAATGACAACCAACTTATAGAAGCCCTTGGTGGATGTAATGCAGTTGCACGGCTTTTAGGTATTACAGGACCTTCAGTGAGTGGTTGGAAAGCTATTCCAACTGACAGAAAAATCCGCCTAGCTGTGATTGCAGAAGATCGTGGAATCTGCACACGCAAAGACCTTTTCCCAGAAGATTATCAGGACATTTGGATTGAACTAAGAGAACCTGAACAAATTCAATAGGTGAACCCATGGAAACAAAAATAATGTTTGTATTCAGCAAAAAACTGTTGGCACCCATGTCAACACGTGTACCGCTGGAAGTCCAAGAGATCATTGATACTTTGGCTGAAAGCCAAGGTAGTGATCGTGCGAAATGGTTAAGAGATGCCATAGATAAAAAGATCGAACTGGAGACAGGTCAATCATCATCTGAGCACATAGAAAAATCAAAGAATACAACGTCTACGAGTGTATTTATGAATGTATGCAGAAACCTGAAAAGTTTTTGGCAGGCATTAAAAAAGCCCGACGTTGCAGGTCGAGCTTCTAGTACAGCAATTCATAATCATTCAGGAAAATGAACATGAGTAATTTAACAGAACATAAGTGCGCTGGCAAATGTCCAGAATTTGATGGGGAACAGTGTAATCACTGTTTGATTGCTCAAGTGGAAAAACGTGAGTTTGAATTGGGTGTTGCGCCTGATAGTGCGTATGTAAAAGACTCATCCCTATTAAGTGTTGAGGAATTAGATTTTTTGGTGGGTGATGTTGTTGTAATAACAAGCCCAAAATTTTCAGATGACTTGTTCACTGTTGTGCATATTGTAAGCAAACCATGTTTTGCTCACCCATGCGCATTTATTGAGGATAGTAGAGGGAATCCTGATTTTTTTGGGTTTCCACTTTTGCGGCATGCAACAACACCAGAATTAAAGGCCAAAAAGCGCCTTGATGCACCTGTAGCTCTGTTTGTTTCTGATACAAATCATGTCGTGAAAGGCGGTGCCGTATGACAAATCCAATCTGTCCATACTGCAATAAAGAGTCTGATGGGGTAGATGGCACAGCCATTTACCCTCATAGACCTGACCTGTCACATAAATGGTTCTACCAATGTGTGCCTTGTGATGCCTATGTTGGTTGTCATCCTGGTACTAAAAACTCACTTGGTCGATTGGCAAATGCTGAACTTAGAAAATGGAAGTCTATAGCACATCGAGTGTTTGATCCGTTATGGCGTGATGGTCACATGAAGCGCAAGGAAGCCTATAAAGCTTTGGCTGAAGTAATGAATATTCATCCAAATGACTGCCATATTGGGATGTTTGATGTTGATCAGTGCAAAAAAGTTTATTCAATTTGCATGAATGGACAAATCAAGAAGGTGACATCATGATTGATAACACCTCAATTCTCGCCCTAACTGACATTATCCAATTGCCTGAAGCTGAACGCTTACAGGCAATCAAGGATAAGTTTTCAGCAAAATCACATGATGAATTACTTAATTTACTTGGCAATGTTCTGAATGTTGCTGTGAATTATGCCCAATCGTGTGATGAAACATTGTATTTACATCTCGTCACCACTGGCGATATGCACCCATACGCAATAGATAAGCTTATTTCACCTAGTTTTCATGGTGCTTTGAATGGGCTGATCCTAGCGCAAAAAGCACCTAATCAAGATGTTCTATGTGAATCGTGTGCTTATCGCTGCGGTACTTTAGCAAATCATTGTCTTTCTACTCAATCTGACTTGGCTCATGCCTTGGAGTCGGATGCAGTTTTTTATTGCCATAAAGATATTGAAAATTTGCATAGCCCGTCTGCTACAGATCGTAAGCGCATGAAACCATGCAAAGGCTGGGCACAGCATGTGAAGAAACATAAGGGAGTAGCAGCATGAAATCAAATGAAGCTAAAAAACCTATGTATATCTTTACTGAACTAGGTAAAGAAAAACTTTGTAAGCACTGTGATGAATACTGGCCTACAGATTCAGAGTTTTGGTTCATGATTAAATCAAAGTTAAAGGATGGAACCATTACATTTCGACCAGAATCAGCATGTAAAGGCTGCTACGACCGTGTTTATAGACCACATCATGTAAAAGGTGTGAACAAGGTTCGTTCAAGTCATGAAAAGAAGGTGGCAGCATGAAAGAACTCCACAAAACTTTGCTGTTCATTTTTACGCTCTTTGGGGCTGTTTTAATTCGATTAGGGGGTGTGGCGTGATTAAAAAACGTAATAAAAAATACAACCCCAATAAACCTGCTTTAAATCCTGTACGCAAGTTTCAGCTTATTGGTGAAGCGATTGAAGAAAATCGCATTCTCGAACTTTGGCAATTAACAAATGGGAAATCTGAGGATCAAGCGCCTGAGTTAGCCCATTTGCTAACTTTGACCAAGGGTACACTTGTGATTGCCATGCGTAAGGATTTAATCGACAACGAGCAAAGCTTCCATATCAGTTGTGACATATACGCAGATCATCCAGATGGCCGATCTATACAGCTCGATTTTGAAATAGCTGTACCTGAACGCATGACATATGGGCAGTTTTTGAATGGTTGTGAAGAAGATCAAGAGCCGATTTACATCGTTGAATGTGGTGTCAAAACTCACTGGAAAGGTGCCAACAAGTTAATGGATGAATATTTCCATGAAGTTGCGGGACCAGGATTCAAAATTGTAAAGCAGCCATACATTGTGACTTGCTTTTCTGCATTCAAGAACATGGCATGTCAGCGCGAATTTAAAGCAGTTCAGATATCTCTTACTGGTAATGGGTTGGGGGTGGCAGTGTGAATTTTAATTTACTTCCTCATGAACTAATTATTGATAATTTTGCAGGTGGTGGTGGCACCTCTACAGGCTTAGAGCAAGCATTTAATCGCCCTGTGGATGTGGCAATTAATCATGATCCTAAAGCTTTGGCTATGCATCGGATGAATCACCCCAACACCAAGCATTACTGTGAAAGTGTCTGGGATATTGATCCGATTGAGGTAACTGGTAATCAGCCAGTGGGCCTTGTTTGGTTGTCACCAGACTGTAAGCATTTCAGTAAAGCGAAAGGTGGTAAGCCTGTTGAAAAGAAAATACGAGGTCTGGCATGGATTGCGTTACGTTGGGCAGCTAAAACTCGACCTCGTGTGATCATGCTTGAAAATGTAGAAGAATTTAAAACATGGGGCCGTGTTGCTGAAGATGGCAAACCATGTCCTAAGTATAAAGGGGAAACTTTTCGAAGTTTTGTTAAAGCACTTCGTTACCAAGGGTATACGGTTGAATGGCGAGTATTACGTGCTTGTGATTATGGTGCACCAACGATACGCAAACGCTTTTTCTTAATTGCACGTCGTGATGGTTTACCAATCTCATGGCCTATAGCCACGCATGGTGATCCAAAAGATAAAGGCGTTCAAAAAGGTTTGCTAAAGCCATATCGAACTGCAGCTGAATGTATTGATTGGTCCATTGAGTGCCCTAGTATATTTGATCGCAAACGACCTCTTGTGGATGCAACTTTAAAGCGGATTTTTAATGGTCTTGATAAATTTCTTTTCAATTGTCTTGATCCTTTTGTAGTTGATGGCTCTGTTGTTCCTGTTTTAACGGAGTGTGCAAATGCAACAAGTCCTAGAACAATGGCTACAAACGAGCCTTTAAGAACTATCTGTGCACAAGTTAAAGGTGGCCACCACGCTTTAATATCCGCGCACATTGCTAAAAATTACACTGGAGTGATCGGTAGTAGTGTGAATGAGCCAGTACATACGGTGACTGCCAAGGACCACAACTCATTAGTAGTAAGCCATTTATCAAAACTGCGTAATAATTGTGTCGGTCAATCTATAAAAGAGCCAATGCACACTATTACCGCAGGTGGTGGTCATTTTGCCGAAGTTCGAGCTTTCCTTACAGCCTTTTACGGCAATGAAAAAAATGGAAACTCTTTATACGAGCCTTTACGAACCATTCCAACCCGTGACCGTTTTGGTCTTGTCACAATTAATAATCAAGCTTACCAGGTGATCGATATTGGTTTTCGAATGTTGCAACCAGTTGAGCTGTTTAGAGCCCAAGGTTTTCCAGATTCTTATATTTTTGAAAAAGGGCTGGACGAGACAGGCAATGAAATCAAGTTAACTAAAACAGAGCAGACAAGAATGGTGGGTAATTCAGTTTGCCCTCAACTTGCACGAGCCTTGGTGGAAGCTAACTTTAGCCATGAGAAAAAATACCGAGGTGCTGCATGAGCAATTTCAACTTTGTTAAAGCTGTACGTCAAATTTCCATGCCACCAACAACTAAGTTAGTGGCAATCACTTTGGCTACATACGCTGATTATGAAACTGGTGAATGTTTTCCATCCATTCAAACACTCATGGATGATACTGGACTATCAAATCGAGCAGTGGGCTTACACATTAAACACATCGAAAATTTAGGAATATTAGTTGTAGATCGTTCAAATGGTCGTCGATCTTATTACCGTTTTGATGTGGAAAGTCTCACAAAAGCAGTGACGCAGGGTCATAGCTCTGAAAATGAAAGCAGTGACTCTGGTAACAATACCAGTGACTCTGACGACAGCAAACCAGTGACTCTCACGCAACAACCAGTGACTCTGGTGCAAAAAGCAGTGACGCAGGGTCATACTAACTACCAAGAACAACCAATAGAACAACCAATAGAACGTAGTAGTAATACGCACGAGGAAAAAATTGCACTACCGCCAGCTCAGTTTGTGCAGTACCACAATTTTGATCTTGCAAAAATCTCAGTGATCGAGCTTGGTCAGAAATATTCAACATTGAAATCTGATTTCATCGAATTGTCTAAACCTAGACACCCTGATCTTGATCAACACGATCTTGAAAACTTGTTTGATGAATTTGGAGATTGGTTTGCATCACCGAACGATTACGGCAAGCAATCTTTCAAGACAGCACAGAAGTGGGCTGTAGCGTTTCTGACATGGGTAAACAACAACAAGCATAAACTTATCAACCGAAAGGCGAAAAATAGCGTCACTGAGCAATCAGGACGAAATAAACCTATCCAAACACCATCTGCATACCAAGCTAAACAGGAAAATGTAAATCGTTGGTTGCGTTATGGTCAAAAAGTCCGTGAAGAACAACATCAGGAATCATCAGTAATTGATGTAGTACCTGAACCCCCAAAGAACTTTCTGATTGAGGAGGTGGGTCATGCGTGAGTTCACCATTACTGAAGCACGTCGTTTAATTGACAAAATGCGTATTCGTTACGGTAAGAAATTTACAGATTTTTGGGCAGCAGTTGATGAAGCTGATCTTGAGCAGGCAATGATTGAGGACTTTTCAGGATTGACAGTACAGCAGTTGGAAAATGGATATAACCGTATGCTCCATGAACCATGGCCACCATGTATTCAAGATTTTAAGATTTGGTGTTTACAAGGTTCACATTGGCTCACTGAAAATGAAGCATGGCAACAAGCATTAGCATACGAGAAATCGAATCAGACGATCTCAATCAGTGTGCATGTGCTCAAAACCCTTAAAGAATTTAAGAAAGGCTTTGATGAATTAAATCCACGTGCTGAATCACAGTCAAAAGCATTCAAGGATATGTACGTTCGTATCGTTTCAAATGCGAAATTGATGGGAGATGTTCAAGCATTCACTGATCCAGTTGGAGCATTAAAAGCACCTAAGGAAGATGAGAGAAGAATCACCACTTGTCCACCTGAATTGATGGCTCAGTTGAAAGGTGTCAATAAGAATTCTAATGCAGGTAGAGCATGACAAATTATTTATCACAATCTCAAATTAAAAGACTTGTACATCAACGTGACAACAAGCCTAAACAGCCAAAGTATGGGAATCATAAAGTTGTCGTTGATGGTGAAAAAGTTGCTGATTCACAGCATGAATATCGTCGTTTAAATGATTTAAAGGTCTTACAACGTGCAGGTGAGATCAAGGATTTACAGACCCAGGTTCGATACAACCTGATACCGGCACAGAAAATTTGTGGTGTGAAAGTGCGTGGCACAGATTACATAGCAGACTTTGTTTATTGGACCAAAGATGATCAGTTCATCTGTGAAGATGCCAAAGGTCATAAAACCGCGGATTACATCATCAAACGTAAATTGATGAAATTAATTCACAATATCGACGTAGTTGAAGTTTAAGAGCGATTTAGGGGAGTATGACAATGAAGTCTAACGCTGAAACAATCCTTGAAGCCATTGAGGATTTACATAATCAAGAGCAGATTGTTACCAGAGAAACTTTGTCACAATTGACAGGTTTAAAACTATCAATTGTTGACGATCGTTTAAGGTGCCTTGTCGATAGCGGTCAGATTATCCGTGTTCAGCGTGGAGTGTTCATTCCAGCCCCTAAACATCGTCCATCTCGTATTATGTCCAAGATGGTTTTACCTGATGGTACCGTTAAAATTGAAATTGGTGATGACCAGATTTTGACATTAACGCCACGTGAAGCACGTAACCTTGGCAATCTTATGGTTGCTGAAGCAATGCAATATGCAAATATTGAAATGGGCCATCACATGGCAATACTTCAGAGTGAAGTTTCAGGTCAAGTGCGTAAATTATCGAAGCAAGTAGGGGATCTATTAGATATAGGCAAGCAAGGAGAGCTGTTGTAATTTATCAAAACGGCTTCACCCCCCTCTAAGGTTAGACCTCCCCCACATATATACATGATCATTAAGCCAAGAGAGGTTTCTTGCGGAATATATTCCTCACATGGCTGAAAAAAAAGTAATTGATTGGGAAAAGATCGAACTCGATTATCGAGCAGGTATTAAGTCTCTACGTCAAATTGCAGGTGAGCATGATATTGCAGAATCAGGCATTAGACGTAGAGCAAAGCAATACGAATGGGTTCGTGATCTATCTGAAAAAATTAAAGCTAAAGCAGATGACATTGTGCGCAAGGAGAGTGTGCGCAGCAGTGTGCGCACGAAAACGACCATTTCAGAAAAAGACAAAATTGATGCGAGTGCCAATGAAGTAGCGTCAGTCCGATTGGCCCATCGTAAGGATATTCAACGTTCACGCAAGATTGCTATGAGTCTTTTTGATGAGCTCGAAATGATGGTCGGTCACGAGAATGTCAAATTGCTGGAAATGTTGGGTGAGCTTATGTGGTCACCTGATGATAAAGGCAACGACAAAGTAAATGACCTTTACATGAAGATTATCTCAATGCCTGGTCGTGTGAAGTCTATGAAAGATTTAAGCGACACACTCAAAACATTGATTGCTTTAGAACGTCAAGCGTTTGGACTTGATGATGAGAATAATAAACCTGTCGATGCACTGACTGCATTACTTGAACGAGTGAGCACTGGAAATAGTTCTGCATTTAAACCAATTGCCGATGATCCTGAATATTAGTGCATGTACGTGAATGGAACGACTAATCACCCACACCAAAACAATTTCATTCACGTACACGCTTCAAAAATGCACCAATGTTGTGCAAAATGGAGTAAAAATTGATTTATAACACTAACTTACAGCCACTACCGACAAATGCCGAGGAGCTTGAACGCTGCTTGGCAGACCCTGTTTGGCGTATTTTTAGTGGCTGTTTATATAAGATTAAAATTAAAGGTGATGACTTTGTAAATGAGTTTGGGCAAGTAGAAGAAGCTCCAACATTTGAATTACCGTTCCAGCCTAATGATGCACAGAAGAAATTCTTAAATCGGTTGTGGTACCGCAATATTATTTTAAAGGCACGGCAGTTAGGTTTCACCACATTGATTTGTATATTGTGGCTTGATCACGCTTTATTTAATGCTAATCAACATTGTGGTGTTATTGCACAGAACCTTGAAACTGTTGGTGATATTTTTAGCGATAAGATTAAATTTGCGTACGATAACTTACCACCTGAAATATTAGAACGTTTCCCACTCAAAACGAATAATGGAACTGAGATGGAATTCGCGCACAACGGCTCTAAAATCTCAGTGGCGACTTCATTCCGTGGCGGCACAATGCACCGCTTGCTTATTTCTGAGTATGGAAAAATCTGTGCTCAGTCACCAGGTAAAGCAAAAGAAGTGCGCACGGGTTCATTGCCTGCAGTACCGACTACAGGTATTTGCGTTATTGAGTCTACTGCTGAAGGTCGTGGTGGTGACTTCTTTGATAAGGTTCAGATCGCACAGAAGAACTTTGCGTCACGTAAAAAGCTCACACCTAAAGATTTCAGACTACATTTTTATGGTTGGTGGGAAGAACCTAAGTACCGTATTGATTCATCAGAAGTTATTATTACTAAGAAAGACCACAATATTTTTGATCACATTGAAATTGTTGTATCCAGAAACTTAGGCAAGAAGATCAAGATTGATCCTGATCAGCGCGCTTGGTATGTGTCAACACGCGATAACGACCTGTCTGGTGATCAGGCTTTGATGTGGCAAGAGTATCCATCGTTCCCCGATGAAGCATTTCAGGTGAGTACAGAAGGGAATTACTACGCAAACGATATGCTTGAGTTGCGTAAACGTGGTGGTATTGCTCAAATTGAAGTTTTAGATGTACCGACGTGTACATTTTGGGATATTGGCAACCATGATGGTTGTGCAATTTGGTTCCATCAAATGATGAATCAGCAAGATCGCTTTATTGATTATGAAGAAGATCATTTTAAAGACTTGCGTCATTACGCAAAGCTGATTAAAGACAAGCCTTATCTATATCACACACACTTCTTACCGCATGATGCTGCACATCAAAGGCTTGGCGATTACAACAAATCAGTCTTGGAAATGCTGGAAGAATTACTACCTGGTCATAACTTTGTGGTGATTCCACGTATTACCTTACTTACAACAGGTGTTCAGCAGACTCGTAGACTTTTAAAGAACGCTTGGTTTGATGAGGAAAGATGCAAATTGGGTATTGAGCGTATTGAAGGTTATAAGAAAAAGTTTAACCAGCAAGCGAATATGTTTATTGATCAGCCTGATAAATCTAATGGTTGTTCAGAAGGTGCTGATGCGTTAAGGCAATGTGCGCAAGCAAAAGAAGCAGGTTTGCTTGGTGATTACGTCTATACGGCTAGTCTTACTGGTATGAATCAAGGTACAACACATCAAAATACACATGGTTATGTCGAAGCACCTCCGACAGATTGGCGTTTATAAGGAAAAGCTATGTTTACTCAAGAATATACAGCTACAAGTGAGCAGATTAGCGATGATGATACGCTCAATCTGGAAGAATTGACGGAGATTATGCATGAAATTGAGGAACAACCTCATTGGCGTCACATCGCAGATAAAGAGATGGATTATGCAGATGGCAATCAATTAGATACAGATTTGCTTAACCGTATGCAACAGATCGGTATTCCACCCGCAGTAGAGGACAGAATTAGTCCAGCTTTATTGTCGATTATGGGTTATGAGCTACAGACTCGTACTGATTGGCGTGTAAAAGCCAATGGTGAAACTGGCGGTGATGATGTTGCCGATGCCTTGAACTACAAGTTAAATCAAGCTGAACGCTTATCTAAAGCAGATAAAGCGTGTAGTGATGCTTTTCGTCCTCAAATTTCATGTGGTTTAGGATGGGTTGAGGTAAAGCGTGAGCAAGACCCATTCAAATATCCTTATCGTTGTGTTGTAGTTCATCGTAATGAAATTCATTGGGATATGAAGTCTACAGAACCAGACTTATCTGATGCACGCTGGTTACGCCGTACACGCTGGGTTCATCCTAAACGATTGATGAGTGCTTTCCCAGAACACAAGGAGCTCATCCAAACAGTTGGTCGTTATGGTGGTTCATGGTGGCAGCAACCTGATGTGCTCGATGGTGGAGCAAGTACAGGTTTACATAATGCTTGGCTTGATGCACGTTCATGGACGATAAGTGAAAACTACTGGTATAACCCGACATCTAAAGAGATAAACGTTACTGAGGTTTGGTACCGTCGTTGGGTGCATGTACCAGTTTTAAAGTTCAGTGATGGTCGTATCGTTGAGTATGATGCCAATAATATGGCTCATGACTTAGCAATTTATCAAGGTGTTGCACGTGTAGAGCAGGCTACCATATCAAAGTTGCGTCGTTCATATTGGCTTGGACCACACCTTTTACATGATAGTCCTTCGCCATATTCACACCATTATTTCCCTTATGTACCTTTTTTTGGGTTCCGTGAAGATAATACTGGCATACCGTATGGCTTTGTTCGCGGCATGAAGTACAGTCAGGATAGTATCAATTCAGGTATTTCTAAACTGCGTTGGGGCATGAGTGTTACACGTGTTGAACGTACCAAAGGTGCAGTGGCGATGACAGACGAACAATTACGTCGTCAAGTTGCACGTCCTGATGCTGATATTGTATTGGATGCAGCACACATGGCTAGACCTGGTGCAAGATTTGATGTTAAACGTGACTATGAATTATCACAGCAACATTTCCAACTGATCAGTGATAATCGTGCTGCTATTGAGCAAGTAAGTAATATTACTTCTGGGTTCCAAGGTAAAAAAGGTAATGCTACTTCTGGAAAACAAGAACAGTTACAGATCGAGCAGTCAAACCAGACCTTAATGAAGATGATGGATAATTTCCGTGAGGGACGTACCCTCATGGGAGAAATGCTACTATCAATGATCGTTGAGGATATGGGCACTCAGCAACAGACCATCATTATTGAAGGTGATGCGGTACGTGAGGATCGTACAGTTGTTATCAATAAACCCGAGGTTGATGAACATGGTTATCCTTATGTTAGTAATGATGTTCAACGTACACGCTTGAAAGTTGTACTTGATGATGTTCCAAGTACCAGCACTTTCCGAGAACAACAACTTAATGCCTTGTCTGAGATTGTTAAATCCTTACCTCAAGAGGTTCAAGTTGCAGTATTGCCTTATGTGATGGCCTTGACTGACATTCCATTCAAGAAAGATATTATTGAATCTATTCGTCAAGCTACACAGGCACCGACACCAGAACAAGTGGAACAACAAATTAAAGAGGCTGTTGATAAAGCACTTGCCGATGCTGGTATTGATCTAAAACGTCGAGAGCTTGAACTTAAAGAGCGTAAAGCAGTAAGTGAAATTAATGAAATAGACGCACGTTCAGTACAAATTGGTGTGCAAGCAGCTTATTCTGCTATGCAAGCTGGAGCACAGGTTGCACAAATGCCAATGATTGCACCAATTGCGGATGAGGTGATGAAAGGTGCAGGTTATCAGCGTCCTAATCCTTTAGGTGATGATCCAAATTTCCCGATAGCTGATCAGACAGCAGCGAGTAATATTCGCAGCCCATATATTCAAGGGCAAGGTGCTCAGGTTGGGTCTGAGCAATTACCAGTACAGCAGAATACAAGTCCAATGAACCCACCAGTACCACAGCAAGGTTCAACAGGAATGCAGGGGATTGAGACTCAACGAATCAGTGATAATATGCCCCCTGTAAGGCAAGAGTAATTTTCATTGTTCACAGATACTAAGGCAGTCAAATTGACTGTCTTTTTTATTGTGGGTATAAAATGTTAAAGAAATTATTACCTTTCGCTATGTGTGCATACATCGGCACTAAATCCGTATTAGCAACAACTATGACACGTGGTGAATATAACCATTATCGTAATTGGGATATACCTGAAAACGAAGACCCTTCAGAACAAGGCTACTTAGTTGAATATGTTGATGGTGGAAAACCAAATGATGAACGACATAAAGGCTATATCTCTTGGTCGCCAGCATGTGTATTCAAAGATGCTTATCGACCAAACGGAAGTTTAAATTTTGGTGATGCACTTAGTGCTTTGAAACTAGGTAAAAAAGTTGCTCGTTCATGTTGGAATGATTTGCAATATGTGGTTGCTCAAGGTGAATCCAAGCAAATTGAATCAAACTATATCTGGAATCCACACAACAAAGCTCATGCTGAAAAACTTGGTGGGTACATTGATGTTGCACCATATTGCACATTAAAGACAGTACAAGACACTTTGGCTATGGGTTGGACACCATCTACAGGTGATCTATTCGCAAATGATTGGTTGATTTTGGAGTAAACCATAATGTTAAATACTGAAAAACAAATAACTTTACAACTTGATCCAACCACTGACACTACTGGTAATGCTGAGCAGGTTGCACGAATGATTGGCGTTAGTGCGTGGCATATTTCAGGTAATTACTTGGTTGTCGAGAATCCATTACTTGATTATCGAGTGACAAATAATGAAACTTATAGTCATAAAACAGATCGTATTCCGAATGGTGCAGTCGTGATTTTGGTTCAGGAAGAACCCAAGACAGTAGAACAGCAAATTGAGCAAGAAATTCAATCTAAAAACTTAAATGCACCACGTTTAACGCCTACGGATATTAATTCGGTTATTGCAGATGAATATTACTTCACGGCAAAAGATGGTGTAGTTGGCGGGATGGATGCTTATAACGCCATGGGATTTCATGAGTCATTGAAGACCCTAACGTTCTGTGTATTGATTCTAAAAAATGGCTTCAAAGTCGTTGGCCAATCAGATTGTGCAAGCCCTGAAAACTTTGATGCCGAAATAGGTAAAAAAGTTGCGCGCGAAGATGCACGCAACAAAATTTGGATGCTCGAAGGCTATTTACTGAAAGAAAAATTATATCAGCAAAACATTTAACCCTATCGAATTCGAGACCTTTAAACCAGCATCAATATGCTGGTTTTTTTATTTCTTGATTTTCCATTCAACGGCATGATTTCCATTGTCGCAATCATGGCTCACACATTCACCTTTGTGATTCACCTGAATTACACCACAACCTTCACATATTACTGATGCGAGATATTCGGGCTTACATTCACCTATAAATCCGTTTTTCATTCCATATTGCTTTGCACATTGAGCACAATATTCTGCCATTAATCCTACCCCCTGTAAGGCTAACGACATCATATATAAATCCTAGACACTTGTCTCATGTTGAGCAATCAACAGCTAAACGCTAGATAACTCTAGCCATTCGCCTTTGCGGTCACAGCGATAAGTGATAGGACAGACATGGATATTACAGAGCAACAAAATGAGTTGATTGAAGCTAACGGTGGTAAAGCATCACCTGAACTTGCAGCGCAGCTTTTAGAGCAAGCGTTAAATGGCGATACCGCAAATGCGGAAAATGGTAGCCAGCCAGCAACTACCCAAGTTACAGAAGAAAATACCCCAAAAGTTGAAGGTCAAGACGGTACGCATGAGGAGCATAGCTCCGCAAGAGCTAATACACAGCAAGCACAACAGCAACAACAGGTCGATGAAAGCCAGTTAAATGCTGAAAATGCTGTGATCTTAGCTAAAGACGGAAAACACACCATTCCCTATGACAAGTTAGTGGAAGCACGTAACGGTGAAAAGGAATGGAAGCAAAAGTTTGATGAAGCTCAACAACAGTTGGCACAACTTCAAGCTGATGCACAGGAACGTAAAGATAACGGACAAGCTCCAACTACACAGGATAACCAAGCAAATATCGCACAACAAGCGATTGATCATGGTGTAGACCCTGCAATCTTTGGGGATTTTAGCGAGAAAGATTTGGCTGCTGGTATTCAGAAACTTGTTAATTCACAGGTTTCAACTTTGGTGCAACAGCAATTACAAACTGCTTTAGCTCCAATTCAGCAACAACAGCAGGTCAGTGTAGAGCAAGCCCATTTTAACGAAATCTTTACAGCACACCCAGATGCAGAATCTATTGTTGAATCAAAAGAATTTAATGATTGGAAGAATGCACAACCAAGTTTTCTGAAAGATGCGTATGAAACAGTTTTGGATAAAGGTTCAGCTGCTCAGGTGGTAGAACTTCTAGGATTGTATAAGTCGAATACCCAATCAGGTCAACAAGCTGCTCAACCTGCCAATGATGCAGTAAAGGCAGTAGCGCAAAAAGCTGTGAGTCAGGCTCAAACACCACCACCGAACAGTCTGAGTGATTTGCCTGCTGGTAGTCCTGCTGGTGTTTCTCGTGATGAGCGTTTGGCAGCAATGTCGCCAGCGCAACTTGCAGAGGAAATGCAAGGATGGACACCCGACCAAGTGGAGCAATTTCTCAATAGACGTGTTTAAACATACGTGATGAGAGTATTTGAAACATGACTACTAAAACTAACGCAAGTTATGGCGATAAGACCAATTTAGTTACCCAAGCGGTAGGTCTGTTCGCTACACACATGAATCGTAACAGCACCTTAAACCTATTGGCTGGGAAAATGCCTAAGGGCGAAGCAGGTGCGGAAGCGACTCTCCGTAAACAAACCACATCCCATATGCCTATTGTTCGTGTTCAGGACTTAGGAAAAGGGCGTGGTGATGAAGTTACATTCCACTTACTAAATCCAGTCGGTGCATATCCAATTATGGGTAGTGCTTATGCTGAAGGTCGTGGTGTGGGGATGTCTTTGAATGAAGATCGCCTACGTGTGAACCAAGCTCGTTTCCCTGTTGATTTGGGTAACGTGATGTCACAGATTCGTAGCCCAGCTGATTTACGCAAACTTGGTCGTCCAGTCGCTCAGAACTTGATGGATCGCTATTGTGATCAGTCATTACTGGTGCATATGGCTGGTGCACGTGGTTCTCATAACAACATTGAATGGGTTATTCCTAAAGATAATCATAAAAACTTCAATGAAATCATGGTAAACCGTGTTAAAGCACCAACTAAAAACCGTCACTATGTTGTTGATGGTTCTGGTGTGCAGAGCGTTAAAAGCAATGCAGGTGAGTTTGATATTGCAACAACTGATCTATTTACAATGGATTCAGTTGATTCAATGAAAACTGTTCTGGATCAAATTGCTTTACCACCACCTATTTGTAAGTTTGAAGGTGATGTTGCTGCGGAAGATTCACCATTACGTGTATGGCTTGTATCGCCAGCACAGTACAACAAATTTGCTGCTCAACCAGGTTTCCGTTCTTTCCAATCATCTGCATTTGCACGAGCAAGTCAGGCAAAACAACATCCGCTTTTCTTAGGTGATGTAGGTTTATGGAACGGATTTATTATCCGAAAAATGCCACGTCCAATTCGTTTCTATGCAGGTGACACAATTAAATATTGTGCTTCGCATGACAGTGAAGCTGAATCAGATTTAATCGTGCCATCAAGCTTTGGTAGCACTTTCGCTGTTGACCGTTCAATTATTTTGGGTGGACAAGCAATTGCGGAAGCAATGGCTGCAAGTGATAAGTCTGGCGTACCTTTCTTCTGGTCTGAAAAAGACCTTGATCATGGCGATAAATGGGAATTATTGATCGGTGCCATTCGTGGTACATCAAAAATCCGTTTCGCTGTTGATACTGGTGAGCGTACAGAATTTACCGACTATGGTGTAACTGTTGTCGATACCGCTGTGCCAATCATTGGTGCTAATCAGTAATTGTTTTGGGTATGTCCAGTTATGGGCATACCTCATCTTATTCTAATCCTTGGAGATTTTTAAAATGGCGACAATTAAGAAGAAGCCTAGTGGTTATGGTCAGTTTGGTGGATTCTCACCATATGGCAATGTTACAGCGTTAGCATTTTTTCTTGCCACGAATGCTTCAGGTGCCGTAATTGATTCAGACACAACTGTTGCAGTAGCAAGTGGTGATGTTATCGATTTAGGTGAACTACCAGAAGGTATGCGCCTTGATGATGCTCAAATCCTGATTAAAACAGGTATGACAGCCACCGTTACAGGTTCACTTGGCTTTAAATATGTTGATGGTGATAGTACAGAAGTACCACAAGATGCAGCATATTTTATCAATGCTGGTGATCTTGCAACTGCAGGTCGATTACGTGCTAATACAGGTAAATTGGTAACCTTGCCTAAGGCTGCACGATTGATTTTAACCACTGGTGGTGCAGCGAATGCCAAGGCAAGCGACATCAAGGTTATTGTCAGCGGTGAATTGACAGGTCCTCGTTAATGTTTTGATGGTGTAGGTTTTAGACAGACCTACACCATTCTTTTTATTTTTTAACTTATTACGGTGATAAGATGAAAACGATTGCAATAGCGATGATGTGTCATGCGATTAATGCTGCATATTGCCAATCAATGGGTGATGATAGTCAACCTACTTGGGATGACACACCAGAATCACATAAACAAAGTTTGATTGCTGGCGTTGAAATGCATTTGGCAAATCCTGATGCCACACCTGAACAGTCTCACGAGTCTTGGTATAAGGTCAAAGAAGCTGAGGGCTGGAAGTATGGTGAAGTAAAAGATATGGAGAAAAAAGAACATCCATGTTTTTTACCTTATGAAGAATTACCAGATGAACAAAAGGCAAAGGATTATTTATTCCGTACAACGGTGCATTTGGTTAAGCACTTGCCTGATCCTGAAGATTACTTGGCATTGAGTGCGGAAGTTGTGAATCTACGCCAAAAGGTTGAGCATCAAAAGAATGTCGCAATTAATACAGCGACAATAACCCCAACCAATGTTGTTCAAAAATCTGCTGGTGTATCAATTCAGTATATTGGAAATAAATCTATATATACCGACCACTTATACGAATCAGCTTTAACCTTTGAACAAGGTCAAGTGCGATCAATTCCAAGTGATTTGGCAACCAAGTTTTTAAAACATCCTGAGTTTACTCGTTATGAGGGTGAGCCTGAATCCATTTCTGGTGAATCTATTGAGCAAGGCTTAGATGATGATACGTCAAGTATTCTCAATCGCTCTAAAGAAAAACAGCAAGAAGAAATTGATAAAGAAAATAAAGTTCTTGATGAAATTGAAACGATTGGAAAAATGACAAAGGCTGGCTTAGTTCAATATGCTTTAGAAAAGTATGAGCAGAAACTTAGCCCACAAAAAAATCTTGATGAATTAAAAGAATCAGTTACTCAAATGATTCATCAATATGGGGTTGTGTAATGCAGCTAAATGACCTGATCAGCCGTTTTCGTACACTGGCCAACGATAAAGTAGAACCATATTTTATTGATGATGCCAGTGTCATTGATTGGCTTAATGATGCCGTAAGTGAAGCGTGTATCCGTGGTCGTTTATTGCATGAATCCCAAAACAATGATGTTTGTAAGATTAATATATTGATTGGTTCATCTCGTTATCAGTTACATGAATCGTTATACGAATTGACTCGAGTGTGGTTCCAGCCAAGCGATGGAACAAAAGGGCAATACTTGACTTTAATGTCAGCTGAATTACTCGATCATTACTATGATGGTGAGAATTGGCGAGTGAAACAGGGTAAACCTGAACACATTATTCAGGATGACACAGGTATTCGTCTTGTTCCAATTCCTGATGTAGGCGGTGAATTACAATTGGAAGGCTATCGTGTGCCATTGTCACCAATGGAAAGTGATACTGATATTCCAGAAATTAACCAAATTCACCATGTTCAATTGATTCAGTGGGTTCTACACCAAGCGTTTAAGGTACCAGATGCAGAATTCTTTGATCCAAATCGGTCAGCATTAGCAGAACAGGAATTTACAGACTATTTCGGTATTCGTCCTGATAGTGATTTGCGACGCATTACTCGTGAGGATATACCGCATAACGTTATTCCATTCATGCCATGACTTGCTTGTGACATAAGCACCCCTGTAAGGCTAAAGCTTTTCAGGGGTTTTTTACATAATGATCTTACTTATTTTATTTAATCATGCACAAATATGGGCAAACGTATTATTGATTTAAAGACCGAAGATACGCTTTACATTGGCGATGCCAAAGTTCAATTGATCAAAAAATCTGGGAAATTGGCTCGAATTTGTGTTGAAGCAGATAATCACATTGAAATCAAACATAAGCGCATGAGTGCTTCCGATTTAATTACGGAGACTCAAACGCATGGCAAACACACTTTATGATACGGCCCGCAAAGGTTATTTAGAGGGTCAATTCAACTGGCTTTCAGATACAATTAAATGCATTCTTGTTTCATCAGGCTATGCAGTGCAAACAGGTACGCACCAGTATCTTTCTGATATTTCAACATCGGCAATTGTTGCACCAGCAGTAGCCCTTAGCGGTAAATCTACGAACGGTGGCGCGGCAGATGCCAATGATGTGACATTCTTGGCAGTTTCCGGTAGCACCATTACGTCAATTATCTTATATGTGGATACCGGAACGGCTGCCACAAGTCCTCTGCTGGCCTACATTGATACAGCCACAGGCCTGCCAATTACGCCGAATGGCGGCGACATTATTGTCACATGGGATAATGGCGCGAACAAAATCTATAAAGTCTAAATCCAATCTCATGCCTCAGCGGTATGAGTAACAAGACCACTTATGTCAATCATGCAGAAGGATTAAAAATGACAGAAAAGCCACCAGCGCAGTCGATTGGTGTAACCAGTATTGATCCAGAGCCGATGGGTGAAATTGGCGGCGCATCTTTCATTCATGATTGGCGCAGATTTTCTATGGTTCCGAAATTTCAGACTTATGCGTATGAGCAGTGCAAACAGCCTTATGATCAAGTCGAACAATGGATTGAGCCTTTTATTATTAAAGCCATTCAGGCTAACGGTGAACAAGCATTGTATGAAAGCTATGTTCAATGGCATGACGAACAAGGCTATTGGAAGAATGAAGATCCGTATGGAAATATCATAGATTCTAAACCGCCTGTAGAGGTGGAGCATGTCTGAAGAAAAAGGTATCCGTCTTGAGTTTGCACAGTTTGGTCATTTTGATTCTTTTGAAGTGTTCCGTTCACTTACAAGTATGATTGGACTAGCGGATCATGAGCTACCAGCACCGATAGCCACTGGTTTAAAAACCATGCGTTTTATTGATCAGATTAATCTAAAAAGTGTGTTGGATCGTGATCTTTATTATAGAGTGCGCGTGATACGCGGTAATCAGTCACTATTGAGTGATGAATTACAGACCTATATTTCCACATTCAGTGCACCGCAAAATCTCATTGTGGCTTTTTCAAATAATGCGTTGGAAATTGAATGGGATTTTGAAAGTGTAACTGAGCTTCATTACTATTGTTCTGAATTCCCGATTGATATAAATAACTTGCCTTTACCTAAGGCAGTAATCGCGGGTAATGTGCGGACTTATGTGGATACAGATATTGATATTGGAAAGACATATTATATTTGCATTGGATCTGTGAAAAATGGCGTTGAGAAAATTAGCGATGAAATAACCGTGTCCACAGGCGATGCTTATTTTAATGATGTTGATTTACTGATTGTTGCCGATACTGAAGCGAATTCATATATTGATCACTCAAATAATGCTCGCACGATCACAAAACGTGGGTCGATGTGGTTAGAAATGCATGATGGGAAAAAATGCATTCGATTTGATGGTTATGCAAGCCAGCCTGCGAATAACTCAGTTAATGGCTGTCTTATTTCTGCAATTAGTGCGCTAAGCACTGGCGATTACACAATTGAAATTGTCGCAGCATATCCAGCAGCACAGACTGGTGGTGCTCGATTGTGGGAAATTGGCACTGAAAATGCAAATAGGACAGCTATATTACCAACCGTCACTGGCTACAATGGTGAGTTGCTTTTAAATAACTCGACAAAAGCATCGTATAGCAATATCTATTTCGACGGAATATTGAGAAATCACACATTAATGAGGAAGAATGGCGTAACTGCTTATTATGTCGATGGCGTTAATATCACTCAGACTACTGATACTATCAACATAACAGTAGATCGCATCACAATCGGCGCTGCGCTGGTTTTTAATGGCCCATTGTTGGGATGGGTGCATGCTTTACGCATCACAAATGCAGCTAGATACAGTGAAACTGGTTTTACACCTGACTCAGAGTTTCAAAAGTTCTAAGCACCCGAAAGGTGCTTTTTTATTGCCAAAATCTATGGGGGTGAAGGGCTTAGGGTTCGTACACTTGTTGAATTAAACTGAAAACAACATTGAAAGCTGTGATCGACAATGACAGATGACGTTGAAAAACCTTTCAGGCTCATAACTGAATATACCATTGAGCAAAATTCCAGCCTTGAAAAATCATTTCGATTAACGCTGACAGTCGGTGATATTTCAGATTTAGATCCTGTTGCGCCGCAGTATGTGCTGGGGCTGGGTTTTAACAGTTTATCTTTTGCATCACCTAAGCTGGCCTTTACCCAATTTATTAAACCAGCTGGACTGTCTTTTCAGTCTTTCGGCGTACATAAAGCCTATAATCTGCGTCAAATAATAAAGCCATCCGGATTGAATGCATCGGTTTTTGGATCTGCAAAAATCTATAATGGCAATCAATATCTTTCGGTATTCGGTTTTTCTACGCAAGTATTCGGCAGCGCGACATTAAAAAATAAAAATCAGAAGCTGATTGCGGCGGGTTTCAGTAATCAAGCATTCGGCACAGCAAAGCTGCATAACAGCCGGCAGTATCTCGCTGGATCAGGTTTCAGCAATCAAGCGTTCGGCAACGCTGGCATTATCAGTAAAAATCAGCAGACTAAGGTCAGCGGTTTTAATTCATCTTTGTTTGGTTTAGCCAAGCTGTACAATCTTAAACAGCTGATTAATGTTTCAGGATTCAGCGCTTCAGAATTTGGCAATGCATCCGCTGTAAACAAAAACCAGCTGGCAACTGTCAGTGGTTTTAATGCATTGCAGTTCGGCACCACACGCATATACAACAGCAAGCAAATTATTGCAGCGCCAAGCTTAAGCCCGCTGGCGTTCGGTAATCCAGCCCTGCTCGGCGGCGTTCGATGGATATTTGCCACAGGCACAGACAGTGCGCAGTTTGGAAAGCCAAGTGTCATCAGTTTAAGGCGCTATCTTGAAGCTGGAGGCAAGGACAGCAGCGCATTCGGTTCTGCTCAGCTGGATTTTAAAAACCGGCCAGTGCAGACAAAAGGGGCTGCGTTTAATGATTCAGGCACTCCTCGCATTGAGCATGGCATCCGGACAGTATCAGTTTTAGGTTTCAGCTTATCGATCGTTTCTTCAGGCGGATGGGTTACGTTTAAAACACGGAACATTGCACCGGATGGTATTGAAGCGCCTGCTGTTGGGCAACCTTGGGTTGGTGGCGAGCAATACATTGGCCCGCAAGGCTTTGATGCAGCGCGTTTCGGTACACGGATCATTCCTGAAATTCAAACTATTTCAGCATTAGGATTTACAGGCGCATTCGGCAACGCTGGAATTTCACTGAAAAAGCGCTATCTCGGCGCGAAAGGCTTTCTGACTGCTGGCAATGAAGATGCGCAGCGCTGGGGTTATGCTAAGGCTTGGAATTTACGCCAGTATATTGTTCAAACCTTTATACATGACAGCGGCCTTGTACCGCCTGAAATTGTCGGCTGGACAGCGATTGCCAACCGCAACAGGACAATGCAGGCCAGCGGCTTTGTGCATAGCAAGTTTGGTCATGCATTCATTGAGAATACAGGCCGTGATCTGCAAGTGAAGGGCTTTGATGCAATTGCTGGATTAGGGCAGCCGCGGATTACACACCGTGTCCGCAAGATTAAACTGGACGGCATTGAAGCGCCGTATATGTCAAGCTGGCATATTGCATACAATACGGCAGCTGTTCTTAAACCCAAAGGCTTTAATGCGCAGGCATTCGGTAATGTAGGCATAGAAAATACCCGGCGCAATTTCCAGCGCATCGGCAACATTGAAAGCCAAGCATTCGGCACAGCGTTTATTGCTTACCGTATCCGCACAGTAAGCATTGAAGCGCGTTATTCCATTGCGCCGCCACCGATCAGAATGCCTTCTGTACATTTGCATACACGCTATATTGATCCAGTCGGCGGTATAGATGCATTTGTCAGTGGATTTGGTGAAGTATTTGAACGATGGACGAAGATTGCGCCGAAATGGGCCTTGCGTGATTTCTTTGGCACACCGCAACTTCATAATGTTACGCCTGAATTGCGGATCTTTGGTCATGACAGCGCAGAATTTGGCAGCGCATCTATACGGACGCAATGGCGCGATGTAAATGCGCAAGGCGATACACTTACTTTATTCAGCAAGCCGGTGATTGCGTTTCGTGACAGGTCATTTGATTTTGCTGGCTGGCATTCGATGCAGTTCGGTAGAGCGCGCCTAGCCAAAACGGCACAGCCGCCGTTTACAGATCAGCGTATTTGGCTGGATTCTATATCCATTGATGGACAAGATTATTCAGGTCACGGTATTAAACCGCCTCAAAATCAAGTTCCAGCACCAGGCATTAACCAGAATGTGCTGTATCCATCGGGTATTTTCCGCAGCGTTTTCGGATCTCCTTCTGTGCGCTCAAACGTCATTCAGATTCAATCCGGCATTCAGGTGCTGGATTTTGGCAGTCCAGCAGTCGGCAACCGCAACCGGACTATTGGTGTTAAAGGCTTTGAACATAAGATCGAAATGGGCCGTCCGCGCATGTCGCCAAATATCATCTATGCCGTTACTGAAGCACCAGCACAAGCACAGCAGAATAATCCTGCCAGTGGCATACTGCACTTTGTCAACAGTGATGGCGGCAATCGGGCTGCGGGTGAAGTTTTTGGTAATGCGACCGTTACGAATCGACACCGCAAATTGCAAAATGTTTCTGCTTGGGCGAATTTAGGTTTAGGTCATCCAAGCGTATTTAACCGAAAAAGCTATATTGGAGTGAAGGGATTTACCTCATATCGCGCGGGATGGCACGTTGTAGGGCCTTTTGAGCAGATACTAGAACAATTTGACTCTGCAGACTTCTTTGAAACGGGACACGTGTCTATACAGCACCGTGCTGAAATTGGCGTAGATCGCATTTATGTTGGCGCAATGAATATGCAGGCGTTTGGCGGTCAGCGGATTGAGCTATTCAATCGCTCAATCGGTATGCAAGGTTATGATGCTTTACAAATGGGGACGCGCTTGTTTGGTGATGGTCCATTCATGTGGCAAGGTTTACGCATTGGAGGCCTTGTCAGCGGTAATTATGGTGGCTTTAATGCTGAAAAATTCGGACAAGCATGGATCTCGCTGAAGGTTCGTGAAATTAATCCTGCCAGCTTTGATACGTTTAGAGCAGATTATGATCATACCCGATTTGATCAGCGCATGAAGGTGAAGCGCATACCGTTGCCGCCGCCACCAGAACAGGTAATCGGCGCTCTAGGGTTTGCTTCTAGCACACTTAACACGCCTAATATCGGCAATAAGGTTCACTATATTCGCCCTTATGGGAATGGTGATAACTACCGAAAAGGAGCGCCAGATGCCGATTAGAAAATTACCTTCATTTGCTGGAATAGATAATGCGCGTGAAGATGAGGCGTTAGAACGCGGCGGCGACAGTCCAAGCCTGCATGTTCGAGAGGCTTTGAACATTGATATTTCTGAAACAGGCCGTGCATCTTTACGCGCAGGTGTTGCACAGCAAACGCAATTGCCTTTTAAATGGCTATGGCAATCTAGTTTACACGGTGATTGTTTTGCTTCACTGCATGGTGATTGGGTCAAGGTAAATCCTGAAGACTGGTCGTATGAGGTGCTCTATGCCGGCGTAGCGGCTGGGCGTACAAAACACATTGTTTTAAACAGCCATGTGTTGATGTGTAGTGATGCAGGCTTGTTTATATATGACGGCAAGAATGCCCTGAAGTTTACGCTGGATACGCCAGCTGCGCCGTATGTGACGCAAGATGGTGATGGCAGCCTGCATGAAGGCCAGTATAATTTTGCAGTGTCATGGCTGCGTAGCGGCGCTGAATCTGGACTGTCAGAAATCAGCAGCCTTCAGTGCGCAGGGCAGAATGTAGCGCAGGTTACTTTTCCGTTGTGTTCTGATCCATCCGTCACGCATATCCGCCTTTACATGACTGAGGCAGGCGGATCTGTGCTGTATCGAGTTGAAGATTACCCAATATCAGCAGCGCAAGCGCATATTGCGATGCTGCCGGCGCTTGGCGCTGCGACTGTCACTCAATACATAGATCCGATGCCTGCGGGCAAATACTTGAATTTATGGCGGGGCCGGATTATTACAGTGCGCGCCAATGTCATTTACTTTTCACAAGCGATGGCTTTTCACTTATGCGATATGCGCTACAGCTTTATTCAAATGCCACAGCGCATTACTTTCTTGGAGCCGGTTGAAGGCGGTATTTGGGTTGGTCAGGTGGATCATACGGTATTCCTCAGAGGCGCGGATTTACAGCAGATGATAGTTGAGTCGAAAGCTTCAGCACGGCCTATTCCAGACAGTAGTTTTTTAGCGGACAGTGCATTGCTGGCGCATTTGGATACCAGTAGTAGTGCCGCCGTTTGGTTAAGCGAGAAAGGTTTTACTGCCGGTACAGCTGATGGACAGCTGATCGAGCTGCAAAAAACTGTGATGAAGAATATCAGTGGTATCAGCGCCTCCGCTGTAGGGTTGGATGGGCGTGTCACTGCTGTTGTAAATTGAAGGCATATTCATTTACAGCAGCGCAGAGCAATGAACAAACAGCGTATTAAAAATGACTTGCAGAAAGATCTGCACAACGAAGTTTACGACCAGACAGAGGAGGGTATTTATTTTCCTCGTCACGGCATTATTGCAACAGGTGAGTATTTTGACCGTGTGAATGACGGTGAATGGACGCGCACTAAAAACTTAATTACCAAAGAAGGTTTGCTTGATGTATTGAATACATATTTCATTGCAAGCAAAGCTAAACCTGCCGGTTTTTATTTGGCGCTTTTTAATGGTTCAGCTGCACCAGCAAGCAACTGGAAAGCAAACAACTTCGCAACAGTGGCAAATGAAATTACATCACTAACTGAAGGTTATACCAGCGCAACACGTCCAGCATTTACGCCTATTCAGGCCAACGAAGATACATATATTGAAAACTTGGCATCGACAGCGCGCGTGGTATTTGCAACAGCGTCACAAGTCAATGTGACAGGCACAGCACTGCTGACGCATTCAGCCCGTGGCGGCACATCAGGTGTGCTGATTTCAGCAGCGAAATATGCGGCAGCGCGCACCTTTCAAAATGATGACACATTCGATATTGGCTACCGTTTTGCACTAGCGTAAAGCGATGCATAGCGCTAAACCGTATGGTTTAAGTGTTGAGGGCGGCCTACTCAGTGAGCGCGACAGCGCGTTTATTGATGTTTCAGTCCGCCGCTTCTCAGACTTCAAGCAAGCAGGCAACGTCGAAAGCCTACGCAGAACCGCCTACCTACCGGATGGCGGTTATTTTGTTATTTCAGATATGGCTGGAATACTCAAAGTGCTGGCATATAAGCGCAGCGATGAGCGTTTCAGCTACACCGGATTTGCCAAGTCTTATGTGCCTATGCTGTATAGCGGATGTATTACCGATGCAAAGCCACAGGCAGATCAAGGCACGGGTTTGATGCTGTCAGAACAGACCCGCGCGCGCCTTAGCGGATATGGAAAGCGGGAAAAGCCTGCAAAAAAATTGAAGCTGCACCGCTTTAATGTTTCAGTCAATGAAAGCATAGTGAATGAGTTTGCACCAAAGAATATGAATGCGGTGTATATGACTACACAGTATGTGCAGCAGCGGCCTACGTGGTACAGCGGCGCTATGGCGGAAGTGATGCAAATTGTCGGCGGATACGGTATTCAGGATTTTGAGAGCCTGCCGAACAATGAGTTTGAACGCGCTGAACTAGCACTGCCTGAAGACTTGCGTGAAGCTATTGAAGAAAGCATTAAAAACAATTTGTTGCCTGCATATTCTGGAATACCGCCAGTCAGCGGACAGTTTCAATATGACTACAAATTCAGCAATACAGATGCGGTGAGCTTTGATAGTGGTGGCGCACCTTGGCTACTTAAAGTCAATGCTTCAGGCGTTTGGGCGATGCCGATGCCATGCATACCCGCAACGGCAACACCGGAATTTTATGAATGGATTAGTGAGCAGGGCGACAGTGAGATTCTAGCCATTCTTGATCGTTTCGGTGCTATGCCTAGCGGTGAGGGATTTCCTGAAAACCATAATGATTTTTTCGCATGGCATCGTGCTGGCGCAATTATCAAAGTCTGCGACACGGCAGACTTTTACAGCTTCAATGCTTATACCGAAGTCTGTGGCTGGTCGTTTAATCTGAATGGAACTGAAGGCATAAATACCTGCTGGGGGGTAAATCCTGATACTGGCATTAGTATCGGTTACACCTATTTGCTGAATGCTAGTTTTATGCCTGCTGAAAACAGAGGCATGCTTGGCAAGGTAACAATGTCGCAGCAGGATGCTCAAAGCGCTGGCCCATATTTGAGCGCTCTTATTCCTCTTTTACCTGCAGGAACTGTTAAAGCTGCAAGTATTCTTTATAAACTTCGCCGTGCTGACAGCAGCATGATTTTAAGCCGTTTAGGCCAGACGGTGAATGAGGATGAAGTCAATTACTGGTACAACTTGACCATGGAGCCGATTGCAAAACACAGTGGCAACATCCGGCGCTATGCAGAGGGTTATCTGTACCATAACGCAGCGCCGAAAAATCAGCCACAGATTAAATTCCCTGATACTTGGTTTGGTGCATGCATTTCTTTTGATTTCGGTGCTTATCAGCCCGTTCCAGCCAGCCAGCGACCAAACTGCGACACCATTATGTATGGATACTACATTGGCGACAGTATTAAAACGATCAGCTATTTTGTGGATTGGCGTAGCTATCAGAAGGAAGTTGTAAATAATTTTGAGCCAGTGATGACGGTTGGGTCATGGGAGCAGACGGAAATATCAGGGCAGTCATCACCGCATGGCCATTTTTATATTTCTGATTTGGATCTGCGCGAAATCTATGATCCAGTAACCATTACAACCAAGATCACAGGCCGTGATAAAGGTTTTGATTCACAGCCATTTTTCGCATTCGATCATTTCTTTTCAATGTCGGGCAGTGTGTGGCGTAACCGTTATTACACTCATGAAACTATCGTGACACGCTCAAATGATCAAAGCTTAGGCGTCGCCGTATGTATCCCGTATTTTATGCGCAATGCAGCCTTAACTGCTTCACAAAAGCTGCAGACAAGCCAATCTGTATCTGAGAGTTTGGCGCTGCACAGCATCACCGATCCTACCAGCTACCGCATGTGGACTTATGACTTTATTTTTGCGTGGAATAATCCGCTGGAAAAAATGACAGGTGTGCCGTATCCAAAAGACGGCAACCCGGTTTGGGTGGAAATTCTCAAATATGCGCCGTCAGATGCCAATGCATTTGCAGATCAGGGCCCTTGGTTGCCTAACCTACCTTATGACATTCGCTGGCTAGTACATCCAAGTGTGCATGAGTGGAAGCAAAGTGGCGGTGGCGGCCCGCCTAAAGTGCATACCTACAGTAAAAGTTCCAGTCCGCCAGCAAAAAGCAGTAATGCGATTTATGCCAGTATTCAGGATGAACCGCTACTTGCCGCTAAAGACACACGTGTTACAGAGTATTTTCTGCCATCCCCGGATGAAACTGGAAACTATGTGGTTAAGGATGGTTGTAAGGCTGTGTTTGGCAGCTGCGAATATGCCAACATTAGTGAAAGTAATGAACGCATGCGCAGGATTTATTGGGGTTATACCAGCCTTGCTGATCATTCTGGCGCACATCACTTTATTGGGGTAATCAATGAGTAATTATCAAGATATTACCAGCGAACTGGCAATTGCAAGTGATAAGACTTGGAGCAATACAGCATTTTTTACGGAAGAATTTGCACGTTTAGCTGATACGCAATTTGTCCGCATTTCAGCAAAAATTGAAGAACGGGCTCTTGCATCTGACTTTGATCTAGGTCAAATCGTTTACATAATTTATGAACAGGCGGCTTTATCTGATCATGCATTTGGTGCAGCGCACAGCTACGGGTATGTGCTGGAACAGGCTACGCTGACAGATAAACCGTTTAGTGGCATCAGCGCAATGGCTGTTACAGAAACCGCCTATGCCTCGGATCTGCAATTTTATATACAGTCACACCGCATACTGGAATCCGCTACCACGACTGATACTGCATTTGGACAGCGCGCAGTAGCGACTCAAGTCAGTGAAAACGCAGTCTTGACAGATACGGCTTACAAGTCACTCATAGATTCCGTGCAAGAGCAGGCGCTTGCGCAGGATCTGCTGTCCGGCAGTCGGCATTCCTACTTCTTGACGCTAGAAAGCGCAACCACAGCGGATATAGATCAGAGCATTCAGCTGAGCGAGTTACGCATAAGTGAAAGGGCAGTCATGTCTGACATGCCGTTTGGATTAAAATATGCACATTTTATGGTGCTGGAATCGGCATTTATTACCGACAGTTATGTGCAAACGCAGAGCCATGCACAAGCATGGACGGCAAATACTGACAATTGGGCCATGTCACGCTATGCGCCTTATAATTTTGAAGGTGCGACGGTAATCAATGGACAGCTGCACTTATGGAATGAGCAGGGCGTGTATGTTGCTGGGCTGGAAGGTGAGCAGATCAGCGCAGAATTGAAAACAGGCAAGATTGATTTTGGTGATTCTTTAGTGCATCCGCAGGCAGCTTATCTTGAATACTCCAGCAACGGCAATTTGCCTATCGCGGTTGATGTAAGCACAACACAAACCGGTGCAGAACAGACTTTCAAATATTTCATGCCGCAAGAAACATCTCAGCAATTAACCAATGGCAGAGCAGTGTTCGGGCGTGGCCTAAGAGGCCGTCATTTTACATTTGCACTTTCAATACAAGGCAGCGCAGCACATATCAACGCATTGTCTTTTGATTACACCAATACAAAAAGGAGAATCTAATGGCGGGTTCTGTGCAGGATTTAGCGCCGGACGGCATTATGGGCGCGGCAATTACAACAGTTATTGAACAGATGGATAAAATTGATACGTTCGCTGAGAAGTATCAAACACAGCTCAATGGCGCATTGCAGGATATTAAAAATGTTGCTGTAGCGCCGATTGATCCGTATGTCCGTATCGGTATTCCTGAAACACCGGTTCCTGTACTGGACTTTGGCCATCAGCCGGTTTTAACAGCCTCACCGCTGGCATATCCGGATTTACCGTCCTTCACCAATATTGAGCATTTGCTTGCTGATTTGGAGTTAGATGATCTCAATATACCGGTTGCGCCTGAAATGCCAGCGATTCAGATGCCGTCTGCACCAGGTATTACAATATTGCATCAGCCAGCCAAGCCGGATATTTCGACAGATATTGAACTGCCTAAACTGCCGGAATTGCAAATGCCGGAATTAGATCAGCTGGTACAGCTGCAAATACCGGAGTTCCATTTTCCGGAATTGGCAGACTTTGACGGCAAGCCACCTTCATTGGATTCAATTGCTGTGCCTAATGTGTTTATGGAATGGCGTGAGCCATCCTATGAATCAGCACTGCTGACTGATATTGAACAAAAGGTGAAAGCATGGATGGCAGGTGGCACGGGATTGCCTGCGCCGATTGAGGATGCGCTGTTTAGCCGTGCAAGAAGCCGTTTAAGCCGTGACACTGAGCGCGCAGTTCAAGAATCTATCAATGACTGGTCAAGCAGAAACTATTCTATGCCACCGGGCATGCTTGCCAAGCAGGCCGCTTCAATCCGTGAGCAGGGCCATTTACAGGCGGGTGAGCTGAATCGGGATATTTTAATCGAAGCCAGTAAAATGGAAATTGATAATATTCGATTCATGGTTGAGAGGGGCATTGCGCTTGAGCAGATCATGGTCAATGTGTTTAACAACACAGTGAATCATTTATTTGAAACAGCCAAGTTTAATGCTGAAAGCAAGATCAGTGTTTTTAATGCGCAAGTGGCGCTGTTTAATGCGCAGAACAGCGCATTTGAATCGCTGACTTTGGTATATAAAACAAAACTGGAAGGCGCAATTGCTAAACTGTCTGCCTACAAAACAGCTGTAGATGCTCAAGTGGCGCTGGGCCAAGTCAATGAACAGCATGTGCAGGTGTATAAAGCGCGCATAGACGCAGTGCTGTCTAATGTTGAATTGTACAAAGCATCCATGCAGGGCGCGTCAGTACGTGCGGACGTTATCAAGAATCAATTTGATGCATACCGCAGTGAAGTGCAGGCATTCGGTGAGCAGATCAATGCTGAAAAAATTAAGGTCGATGCGTATGAAGCGCAGACCCGCGCTGAATCTGCGCGTGTCAGCATGTTTGAAGCGCAGACCCGCGCTTATGCATCAACGGTTCAGGCAGTTCAATCGAAAGCCAGCTTAAAGAGTGACGAGATTAAGCTGAAAATGGAAGCGGCCCGCACATGGATCGCCAAATACAGTGCAGATATGGATGGCTACAAAGCAGACTTACAGACCCGTTTAAGTGAAGCGCAGCTTCAAACATCCAATTTCAGCGCGCAAGTCGATGCTTGGAAGTCCAGCGCGGGTGTTGAAATTTCGCATGCTGAAATGCAGTCACGCTTTGCAGATGGCAATACACGGACCAACATTGCGATTGCAGAAATGCAGATCAAAGAATATGAGGCAAAGATTCAGAAATCACTGCAAGAAGCCCAGCTGGCGCTTGAACAAGCGAAAGCGCTTGGTCAGTATTCAGCACAGCTTGCGGCAGGAGCAATGTCTGCAGCGCATGTATCCGCATCAATCAGTGGCAGCGGATCTGCAAGCACATCGAAATCCACAAGTAACAGTGAAAGCCATAACTACAGCTACTAACACGCTGTAGGGGTAGGCCCTAAGCTTATTTGATGCATAAGATTTAACAATTCAAATAAGTTTTAGGGCTTTTTTATGAGCTTTGGCATTAAGAAAGGCAGTCCAGCCAAGGGCGGTAAAATCAAAGGCGCTGGCACTGGCACATCGGATGATGTAAAAAAAACCGTACCATCTGGCAGCTATATTATGCCAGCAGATTCAACTGAAGCGATTGGTGAAAAAAATCTGCAAAATATAGGTGATCCCACGCCAGTTAATCTCAGTAACGGTGAATTCCAACTCTCGCCTGACCAAGTTCATTCGGTTGGTGTGCAAACACTTGATGCCATGAAAGATCAGACACATATGCCTGTTAATCAACCTCAATTGGGTTTTAAGCCTGGTCAAAATAAACCTGAGTTATTTTTTGCAAATGGTGGACTGGTACCAAGTGCCTACCCAAGTGCAGATGATATTCGTCGTGCACAACAAAATAGAGTTGGTGGGCCACAAATGCGTGATGTATCTGGTATCACTCGTGATGTGAATAGATCTTTACCAAGCACAACAGTAAATACACCATCAACAACCAGCTCACCATCAGCAAGTCCAAGTAATACAGCACCAACACAAGGTGGGGGTTTTGGCGGAGGTATAAGAAATTTTGTCAACAACAGCAAGCTTGTAAAAGGTGTAGGTTATTTAGGTGCAGCATCATCTTTGTTCGCAAACGCTGCCACACCAAGTGAAGATTATCGTGAACGTTTTGGTTTAGGTGATCAGTCACCTGAAGATTTAGGTACAGCAAAAGGATTTGCTAAAGATTTTGGTGTTCGTGCATTGGGTTATGCTTCGGACTTAGGGAATGCTTTAACATTTGGACAGGCTGGACGCTTGTATGCAGACAAACAACGTATTGCAAGTGAAGCAAAGGCAGCTCAACCTGAATTTAATGCCAAACAAAATAATCCAAATACTGTTGTAGACAATCCATTTGGTAATAATAAAACACCATCTACTACACAAACACAGCCTGAAGCCCAGACTCAATCAAACTCTGTACAAAATTCTGATCCTTATGCTATTCAGCAAAAAGGAAACAGCTTTAGCTATGCTAATCCTAGTGCAGCAGCTCAAGCACGAGCAGATGGTATTAGAGAAGGCGAAGGACTAGGATTCAAAGTAAGACCAGTGAATGACCCTCGTGGGGTAGCAAATTTATTTGCCAATACTCAAGAAATGGGACCGACTGAACAACAGATTCAAAATGCAATCGCTCAACGTGAAATGAATTTAGGCTTGGGTATGCGAGGTTATGGTAATAATCCTGTACAAGCACCTCAACGTAATGATTCACAGGAAGCTGAACGTCAAGCTGTAATTCGTGCAGCAAGCACACCAATAGCAGGGGCAAGAGGATTAACTGCTAATCAAGTCCGTACTTTATCTGATTTACAGCAAGGTGAGGATAATCGTGCCAATCAACGTTATACCACCGATGCGAACAACGTTGCTGCTTTACAGCGTGAAGCCATGGGGCAAGCTGGACAGAACTATCGTACAGAGCTAGGTGAGCAAGGTACCAATAACCGATTTAATGCAAATTTAGGCTTTGATGCACAAAAATTCCAAGCAACCAATGATTTAGCGAATCGAGAATTTAATCTTAATGCCACTGAAAAAGGTTTTGGCATTCGTAACTCAGCACGATTAGAGAAATTGTATGAACAATATGATTCTGCGAAATCGGATGAAGATCGTAAATCAATTCAGGAAAAAATTAATCGTTACACTGGTGGAAAAGCTGATACAGGTAAAGATCGTTATATGACTGTTGGCGGTGGTCAAGTTTATGACAAAGAAAGTGGTTTGATTAACCAGCCACAACAATTGTTTGATACTCAGACTCAGCAGTTCGTAAATACACAAATTAATAATCAAACTAGTAATGGTCCAAAAGTAGGACAGGTTCAGGGTGGTTATAAATTCAAAGGGGGTGATCCGAATAATCCATCTTCTTGGGAAGCTATTTAAAAAGTTTATCCCCCTCTAAGGTTCGACTAAAAAGTATTTAACCTAGAACATACATGACATGCTAATAGGAGTTTGTCATGTCTGAGCAAAAGAAACCTTGGGAACAGAATTGGAATCAACCAACTGCAAATAATTCTGACTCTACCAATAAAAAGCCTTGGGAACAAAACTGGAGCGAAGAAAAGACAGACCGACCTAAAGATAAAGGTTTTCTTGGTCAAGCAAAAGATCATGCAGTTTCCTTTCTTGGCAAGGGTACGGTAGCCGTAGGTGAGGTAGCAGTCGGTCTAAGTGACATGATGTCCGATGGTGCTACAGGTAAAATACTTTCCGAAAAACTTGGTTACGACCCAAAAGCTGCCAAAAATGTAATGACAGGTTGGCAGTCTGAGCAATACCAACAACAATTAAAAGATTCTGCAAATATTGGCAATCGAAAAATTGAGGAAGGTGACGACTTCGCAACAAAGGTTGGTAAAAAATTCGACAATGCTGTTGATATAACAAAAAATGCCATCAACAACCCATCACTTATCACAAATACTGTTGCTGAATCTCTCCCTTCAATGCTGCTGGGTGGTGTATTAGGTCGTGCTTCTGGTATAGCCAATCCAGTTGTAGCTGGTGCTGTTGGTGAAGGTGCAGTTATGGCAGGTAGCCAAGCTGAACAAATTCGCCAAGAAACCGTAGATGGACGCTTAACCGCAGATCAATCTTTAGCAGGTGCGGCTACTGGTGCCCTTGGTGGCTTGTTTGGCTATGCTGGTGGTCGTCTTGCTCAGAAAATGGGCTTATCAGATGTTGATACAGCCATGCAAACAGGGCGCTTAACCACGCAACAAGTGGGTGAGGAAATCGCTAAGACACCGATGAGTGCAATTCCAACTGCTGTGATCAAAGGTGCAATTTCAGAAGGCTTTTTAGAAGAATTACCTCAATCCGTTTCAGAGCAAATTTTACAGAACTTGGCATTAGATAAGCCTTGGCATGATGGTGTTGAAAATGCAGCAGTCATGGGTACTTTGGCTGGTATGGCAATGGGTGGTACAGTCAGTGGTGCGGGTAAAACTGGTGATTGGTGGAATAGTCGATCTGACACAGGGTCACAAGATAGCCAACAACAATCAGGTTCACCTAATTTACCATCGGCACCTCCACAATTAGGTTCAAACCCAAATAGTGCATTGACCGGTGAATATATCCCACGTGAAAATGTGCCACAGGGGGCTAATCAAGGTCGCACAGCTTTTGTTTATGATCAACCATCAATGGAAGCTGATAATCTATTAAACAACAACTACAAAAGTGATGCTGATTTCGATACATCTGGTAATTTTGACCCATCAAATAACCCAGACAGCCCATTATCCCCAAGTGGTGGAAACTATTTTGAGGATCATTCAACACAGCCACAGTTACCATCAGAACGTTTAGGTATTAATCCAGATGATGGACCTATGTCAGCCGCAGCAGCCTTGGCCGTGGATAGTGGTGCAACTACTTCAATGCTCAATGCACCTGCTGTAACTGATACAGCACAAGATGATGTTAATAACAATGCACCGTTAAGCAGTGCAGCAGGTCTACTCAATGCGCCAAACGAAAATAACTCAACCATTACGGGAACCAATGCAAACAGTAATGCAACTTACAGCACAGGCAACAGTGTAGATGGAAGCAATGAGAGCAGTTTACGAAATGATACCAACACGCCATTGGATATGCTGTTGGGATCTAGCAGCGAAACCCAAGCAGAAGCTGGTACAGGCACAGATATGGCAACGCAGAAAGTGGCAGAACCCATACTTGGTGCAGACGGTAAAAATAAATGGTTTGGTAGCCAAGAAAAAGCACAAGCGTTCTTAGATAAGAAAAATCTAGGTAATGATTATCAGGTAGCTCAGGATGGTAAGCGTTTTGAGATTCAGCCAAAATCTCAAGTTGCTCAAAATCAAAATGATAATTTGAATAATCAAAATAGTATTTTAAACACTAAAAATACTATTTCTAACACTGAAAATAATATTGACAAAATTCAAAAAATTTCAGCACTAGAACAACAGCTTGCGAATGAAAAAAGCGTGATTAAAAAGGTGCGCTTGCGCAAGCAGATTACTGAACTTCAAAATGGATTAGATCAAAACCAAGTCAGTGCAAATTTAGATGAACCACGAAAGGCAACCGCTGAGAACCTGAGTGGCGAATTTAAAAGAATGGAACAAGCGACTGCACGTGTGAATGCAGTACGTCAACGTATTCGTGAAGCCAATCCTGAAATCTTCACCGCTGAAAATGATCGTGTCCGTGAAACGCATGGCCTGACCAATGCGCGTGTGACTTCTATTGCCGACGAAATTGAAACATCGGGCAATTATGAATTATCTGATCGTGAATACGAGAAGATCAAAAACAATCCGAATTACAAGATTGACTATGATGCGCGTAACTTCATGGGCAAGGTTACAGCTGTTAAAGATCCACATAGCGGTGAATGGGTAGGTAATAACGAACAGACTGACCTGAACGATGCAGCAGTTCCGGTGCAAGACGATGCGCACTTCCAAAGCAAGTTGGATCAACTTGATAAACAACGCGCACAGTTTGAAGCAGCCGGTGATTATGATAATGCTGAAAAACTCTATAACGAGATGCAAGTCGTGTCACGTGAATGGCAAATATCAGACACTAAAACAACGGAAACAAAGCAAAAGTCAGAGTATGTAAAAACAGAAAGCGATAAAGCATGGTCTGATTTCTATAAAACAAACCGCAACATGATGGTCGACGATCTGTTTGAAGGAGGACACAAAGACAAAAGTGCTTTAGAAAATTCACCTAAAGAAATACAAACACGTTCTGCACATGGCATGGCAAAGAGTTCACCTGCTAGTGCTGTTGCTGACCTGAAAAAACTATTAACCAATGGTATTGATCCTAATCGCGGTGAAGGTCGCTTATATACAGCTCCATTAAATAATGTCTTTGAAAATGATGAAGATCGTCGCGCTGCATCAATGTCAGGAACATCGAGTGGTTCGTCCTATGCTGATGGTGCATTTACCTTAGTTGCTAAGGAAGGTATTGGTGATATTTATTCAATTGACGATGTTGATGCAGTCATGGTCAATTCATCAGTGCCAAAAGCTGTAGTAGATGGTTTGCGTAAAGACTTTCCTGGAATGAAAATTGGTTATGCCAATGAGTTACAGGGCTTGTTATCAGGAAGTAAACAATCAAACAATTCACAATCCAAAGTCGCGGATATTGAATCACAGCATCCGGTAAACAAGTGGCAAGAGGAAATGAACAAGGCTTTAGAAAAGGCCGATCCTGAGCATCCACTTTTTAAAAAACTACAAGCTAGTGCTAAGAACGGATTACGCTCTGTTTCTGATCGTGCTGTGGCATTACGCCAGGCGCGTGAGATCGAGAAGAAAGCGGAAGCACCAAAAACCGAACAACCGAAAGTCAAAGTATCTGAAAACAAATTTGTGACCGATGAACGTCGTGCTGAATTAGAAAAACGCATTAAAGCCAAATTATCACAGCTTAACAGTGGTGTTGATCCTGAACTGATTGTGCTTGGTACCGAACTTGCGCTGTACCATATTGAACGCGGTGTGCGTACCTTTGCTGCTTATGCAAAAGCTATGACGGAAAGTTTGGGTGATAGTTCAAAACCATTCCTAAAGTCTTGGTATATGGGTGTGAAGTTCGACCCACGTGCATCCGGTTTTGATGGCATGAGCTCATCGGCAGAAGTCGAAAACTTTGATGTTGATGGTACCCTCACAAATGAAGGTACCATGACAGGAAAAACAGAAACGGTTGTTACACCTGCAGGTCGTGAATTTGAGGTGCGCCACAAAGTCGTTGAAGCAAGCGACTTAATCACATCAAATCTGGACAGCGGTGCAATTAATGCAGAATACCCACAAGCCTTACAACCACGTGACCGCACCACTTTAAAATCCGTTACCCAGGTCAATGACATTGCCAACAAACTTAACCCTAAATTATTGGGTGATAGTGCAAGCTCTACCAATGGTGCGCCTATCGTATCGCCTGGTAATGAAGTTGAAAGCGGTAATGGTCGTACCCTGGCGATTCGCAAAGCCTACCAAATAGGCAAAGCAGACGCATACAAAGCATGGTTAGCTGAACAGGGCTATGATGTGGCCAACATGCAGCAACCGGTATTGGTCCGTGAACGTATCACGCCAATGAATATGGCCGAGCGTGTAGCCTATACCACAGAATCCAATGAGCGTGAAACACTGGATATGAGTCCAAGTGAACAAGCTATGTCGGATGCGCCAAAGGTGATGGATATTTTGCACCTGGTACAAGGGGGCAGCTTTAACAACACAGCCAATCGTGATTTTGTGAATGCCTTTTTAACTGGTGTAGCATCTAAAAACGAGCGCGGTACCATGCTCGATAAAGATGGGGTATCACTCACTCAGGACGGATACCGCCGTATTGAATCAGCCTTGCTTGCAGCTGCTTTTAATGATGCTCAAATTATTAGTCAGGTGATTGAATCTAAAGACAGCGATATTAAGGCGATTGGTAATGCCTTGATTGAAGCGGCACCACAATGGGCACAAGTCCGTAAAGGTGTGCAAGATGGCATTTTGGTTGAAGGCGTGAACGTCGAAGCCAATTTGGTTGAAGCGGTCCATCTGGTACGTAAGGCACGTCAGCAAAACTTATCTTTATCTGAAATGTTGAATCAGGACGATATATTTGACGGCAGCATTGACCAGGTTACGAAAGACTTTATTAGTATTTTTTATAGTGGTGATAAACTCAACAAAGCACGAAGCAGCCAGAAAGTTGCAGACGCATTAAAGTCGTATGCGCAATTGGCTATGACTGCAAAAGCATCTCCAAATCTTTTCGGTGATGCGCCTTTAAGCAATGAACAAATTTTAGGACAAGTACATGAAAAACTCAGACAAAGTGAAGCCGAAAAGCAGCAAGACTTCTTCTCTAGCCCGCAACCTAATGAACCAGACACTGGCACAGTTGGCGGTGGACGATCAGGACGAGGAGCTATTGCAGGAAGTGAAACAGCGCAAGAACAATCAGAGCCTACAAAAGCCTTAAAGAAGACAGCTCCAACATCTGAAAAAGAAACGATTCAAGATTTTGGTGAAAAAATTGGTGGTGCTCGTAAAGATACTTCAGTGAAGACTGGCCCCAAAACCTCTGGCACTACTACAAAGGACAATCGTCCAACTTGGGCCAAGCGATTTGAGATTACTGAAATTGCTGCCTCAAGTAATCCAAATGAAGTTGGTAAATGGATTATCACGGATACAAGAAAAAAGGATTGGAAGGGGAATGCCAAGCAACTAGGCAAACAATTTTTTGATTCCCAAAAAGATGCTGAACTTGCACTACCAATTCTAGCTGTAGCTCAAAAGCATCGTGTGTGGGCTGCTGGAAAAGATAGCTTTTCTATCTATCGTGAAATTAGTGATCGGAAGCGCGTTAAAGTTGTCGAACAAGAATTTCAAACACGTGAAGATGCTATGAAATATATGGCAATCCATGCGATTGGAATTCTAGAAACCAATACAACTTTTGGGGAAATTGATCTTCCTCGACCTGAAAATACGGTAAGAAAAGGACGAGATCGCCGTAAAGGTGATGCTAAAGATACCGATTTTATTCGTGTGTTTGGTTTCCGTGGTGTTGAATTTGGGAACTGGAATAATCAGGCAGAACGTCAAGAGCTATTAAATGATGCCTTTGATGGTCTCATGGACTTGGCTGAGATTTTAAATATCCCACCTGCAGCAATTAGCCTAAATGGGGAACTCGCTTTAGCGTTTGGCGCCAGAGGGCAAGGATTAAGTGGTGCAAAGGCGCACTATGAACCCGAACGTGCTGTAATTAACTTGACCAAATTGAATGGCGCGGGTTCATTAGCTCATGAATGGTGGCATGCACTAGATCACTATTTTGGTCGACAAGATGGCAAAGCTCCATCTGAATGGGTAACGAATGCGGATGGCAGTCGATCATTAAAGATTGCAAAACACTTTGAAGATATGAGCGTCACTTCTGGATTCTCTTATAAATCAAATGTTCGTGAAGATGTGCAAGAAGCCTATAAACAATTGGTACAGACAATTTTTAGAAAATCTGAAAACTATATTGATGATACTGTTAAGGTTGAAAGCTTCGTTAGTTCTGCGAGAAACAACTTAAAAGATCAATTAGATAAGTTACGTGCTGATCTTAATCGTGAGCTTGATCCAAAATATTACAAGCGCTTTAACAAAGCTGCCTCAGCTGAACAGCTGGCTGAGTTTGATACGGTTGCTGAGTTATTGCTTACAGGTACAGCACTTACTACGGAAATACGTCACAACAATAATAAGAATAGTCGAAATATATTTAGTGGTGCACGTTGGTCTAATGATGCCCTAGATAAATTGAGTGTGATTTATAAATCTGTTCGTGGTAGATCAGGGTTTAATGCTGAACAAAAGGGTGTATTAGACCGATTACGTCAATACATGAATACCTATGCCCAACGCCTCAAACTATTGGCAGAAGCTCAAAATGGTACAGAGAAAGCGAAAATGATACCAACGGATTTTGCTATGAACGCAAAAGAGTTAGATCAGGGACGCGGTACAGATTATTGGATTACTACTCCTGAAATGACAGCACGTGCATTCCAAGGGTATGTAGAAGATAAAATTTCAGAAAATAGTGGCTACAGTCCGTTTCTGAATTTTGGCCCTGAGAGTGCTGCGATTTTTACCCCATGGGGTTTTAAGCGACCATTTCCTACTGGTGCAGAACGTAAAGCGATAAATGCAAAGTTTTCTGATTTGGTTGATACACTAAAAACAGAAGAAACAGAAACAGGGATTAAACTTTATAGTCGTGACAAATTAAAACCTGATAACGAGCGTAGAGGTGCTTCACCATTAGACACGACCTTTACTCCCTTATCAGTTGTCAGTGCTACTCGACGAGTCCTTTCTGTTCTTCAACATCTCAAAATGTCCGCTACACAAGATGCGTCTTCTAGGGGGCGTATCAATGTCAGTCTTAATAATAGGATCAGGGTCAACAAAGTCGGGAATGTGAATTCCAATGGGTTTAGTGTTCAGGTTATTTCTAGTTTTAGCGATCTTCCGAAAGTCATACAAAATGATGCAACCTACAAAGATGAAAATGGCAAAACCCAAAATTACGATGTAAGCGGTGTTTGGCATGATGGCACGCTCTATGTGGTTGCTGATCAGGTTTATGGGGATAGCAATAAACAGCTTACTACATTTGATGCTTATGAGGAATTATTAACCCATGAAATTGTTGGGCATTTTGGTGTTCAAAAGCTATTTGGAAATGAGTATAAGACCAAATTTCAACAACTATTTAATGCTCTGGGTAAGCTTGAGGGTATTCGTAAAATAGCAAAAGATAATGGCGTGGATATGCAGCAATTTGAAAGTGCATATATTGAACCATACACTCAAGGTGTTAAAGATGAAATTTATACCGAATCAGATGTTCAGCAAGCTTTGGTTTCTGAGCTATTTGCTTTTGTTGCACAAAATGCCAAGTCACGTCCTTTTGTACGTCAAAAGCTAAAGGAAGTGCTTGGTTATATCCGCCAATGGTTTCGTGATCGTGGCTTTGATAAATTTCTTTCACGTTACAATGATGCCGATTTGATGATGTTTTTGTCAGAAGCTCGTAAGGCTGTAGTTGATCGAAGCTATTTTGGTAAATATAAAAATCAAGAATTTTCATCTAAGAACAATTCTGATACTCCACTTTATAGCCGTCGCACTAAAAGTAATTCAGGTTCTACAACTCAACAAGTACGAGACGTGTTGATTGATCGTTTTGGTAAAGAGACCATTGATGAGCTTGAACGACAAGGTAAGCTTGAGATTATTCAGGATTATCAGGTTGAAGGTGTTGAGGGCTTCTATTACAACGGTAAAGCCGTACTCGTTGCATCGAATCTGACTGCTGAAAGCACAGTGCCAACATTCTTACATGAGTTGGGTGGTCATGCTGGTTTTCAAAATATGATGAACCAGAAACAATATAATGAATTGATGAATCAATTTAATAAATTAGTTGAGCAGGGTAATCCTGTTGCTTTAGCTGCAAAGATGCTTGCAGAACGTGAACAAGGCTCTGAACGTCAGCAGCTTGAATATTTACCATATTTATTAACCCTTTCATCTACTATGCAACAACGTAATGTGATTCAACGGAATGCACTGCAAAAGTTGATTAACAATATTGTTTCGTATGTAAAAGCATGGGTATTTGATAATTTTGGTATCAATCTTAATTTGAATCCTGATGATATGCTTGCATTATCAGAGCGTATGATTGGGCAAATTAAACATCAATCATCATTGGATTTAATTCGTCAAAAATATCATGGTACAAATCAATGGATGACAGCACCAAACGGTGCAAAGACACATCTTTCAGAACAACAATGGTTACAAGTCCGCACACCAGAATTTAAGAAATGGTTTGGTGATTGGGAAAATGATGCAGCAAATGCTTCACAGGTATTGGATGAAAATGGGGAGCCTAAGGTTGTTTATCATGGTACTGCCACCGAGTTTAATGAATTTAAGCAGGGTCATGGCTTATTGGGGGGTGGTATTTACTTAACTGATAGTTTTGATACAGCAGATGTATACGCCAATATCCGTGGGGAAAATGGCTTTGTACTTCCATTATTTGTAAACATTCGGAATGCGTTCAAAACTACAGGTAATGTTTCACGTGATGAATTTGTAGAAGCGACAACTTCTGGGAAATATCAGGGAATTGTTCATCAGTTTGAAAATAAAGAATATATTGTTGCGTTAGAACCTAATCAAGTAAAAATGGCTGAGGGGAATACAGGTACATTTAATAGTGAAAGTTCAGATATTAGATTTAGTCGTAGTTCTAACTATGATGATATTACCAATCGTATTGTTAATGGTTTTAAGAGCTTGCCTAAAACAGGCGACTGGATTAATAACAGGGGAGTAGATTGGTTGAAATTCGGCTTACAAGCTTTAAGTCGCCGACATTTAACTGAGATTTATGGAAAATTATTACCACCACTAAATAAATATAATGAACTTGCAGCTCAGATGGATGCTGATAAGAATGATATTGCTGCTGAAGCGGATAATATTGTACGTGAGTGGTCTAAATTAAAGGATGAAGAAGCTTTAGCAAATGTAATGCATGATGCAACTTTAGCTCAAATTGACCCTGCTAAACCATACCAACAGGGCGATAATAAAGTTAAATATCAACAATTACTCCATGCGTATAATAATTTATCCCCTGAAGCTCAAGCAATGTATAAAAAGGCTCGAAATGCCTATAGTGGGCATTATGCTAAAGTTCGTGAAGCGATTAGAGAACGCATTTTGCGATCAGCTTTAAGCAGCCAGAAAAAAGCAGATTTATTGCAGAAAATAGAGGGTTCTTTTGGTCAAATTAAAGGTGTTTATTTTCCTTTAGCTCGTTTTGGTAAATACGTGGTGGTACTGCGTAACCAAAATGGTGAGGCTGAGGTTGTTAGTCGTGCTGAAACTAAAAATGAAGCTGAATCGGTTCGTGCAGAGTTAATAAAAAAATATCCACAATATAAGGCTGATGACGTAAAAAAAGATGCGGAGTTCAATGCAAGTCGTGACAGCGTTGGTCGTGGATTCATGTCTGATCTTTTTGATGAGGTGGGAAATTTGGGTTTGGATGCAAAATCACAAGCTGATTTTGAAGACACTCTAAGTCAATTATATCTATCATCTATGCCTGATTTATCCTGGGCAAAACATGGGATTCACCGTAAGGGTACAGCAGGCTTTAGCAATGATGCACGTCGGGCATTTGCACAACATATGTTTAGTGGTGCAAATTATTTAGGGAAGTTGCGTTATGGCGATCAATTGGCTCAACAACTTGATGAAATGAAAAAGTATTCTGAAGATCAATTTAAAAAAGGTGTTGGCTATGACCAGAATTCTGCTAATGATGTTATTGATGAAATGGAGAAACGTCATGAAAATTTAATGAATCCTAAAGGGTCTCCAATATCAAGTTTTCTCACAAGTGTTGGTTTCATGTATTACATGGGTTTATCACCTGCAGCTGCCATCGTCAACTTATCTCAAACAGCATTGGTTGCTTACCCGATTATGGGGGCTAAATGGGGATTTGATAAAGCTGGAAAGGAATTACTTAAAGCATCACAAGACTTTGGAATTGGTTTAAAAAATGGGTATAAAACGCCAGACTTTTCAAGCCTAAAGGGTTTTAAAAATAGTGTCGGTGATATCTATAACCCAAATATTGCATCAATGTTAAAAGGTGATGAACTAGTTGCGTATGAAGAAGCTGTAAAGCGTGGTGTGATTGATGTTACGCAGGCTCATGATTTAGCAGGTATTGCTCAAGGTGAAGATAGTAAAGTGATGTGGTATTTCCGACCTGCTATGCGTTTGGCAAGTGGCATGTTCCATCATGCGGAGCGATTTAACCGTGAGGTTACTTTTATTGCAGCCTATCGTCTAGCACGTCAGCATGTTAATACTAATGGTTCAAAGGCAACACACAGTGAAGCTTTTGAACAAGCAATGGATGCGGTATATAGAGGGCATTTTGATTACTCAGCAGGGAACCGAGCACGTTTTATGCAAGGTCCTGTTGCTAAAGTTCTTTTACTGTTTAAACAATATGCTCAGAATATGATTTATACCTTGGTACGCAATGCCCATCAGTCAATATATGCGCTCGACCCCAAGGAGCAAAAAGAGGCTCGTCGTGCTTTGGCTGGTATTTTGGGTATGACGACTTTGGCAGCTGGTGCAATTGGATTACCAATTACAGGAATGCTTTTCACTGCCTCTATTTTAATCGCAAAGAAAAGTAAACTCGGTTCTGCTGCATTTTTTGCGGCTTGGGCTGTGGCGTTCTTTGGTGCTGCGGATGGCGACGAGGAAGACCCTTATGAGTTGGAAATTGTAATCCGAAACTGGTTGGCAGATATTCATCCTAAGTTTGCTGATTTGGTATTTGGTGGTGTACCTCGCGTATTCAGCCCAGTGGATTTATCAGGTCGAGTCGGTCTAAACAACTTAATTATTCCTGACGTACAGGAAGGACTTGAAGGTGCAGATTGGGCAACTGCAATGCAATCTGCATTACTTGGACCAGTCGTAGGTATTAGCACAAGTACAGTAAAAGGCTTGCAACAAATTCAAGAAGGTGATTACGGTCGTGGTATAGAGACCATGCTGCCGATTTTTCTTAAAAATGCGATGAAGTCTTACCGTTATGCTGATGAGGGGGTGTTAACCAAAAATAAGGATGTGATTCATGATAAGGATGTCACAGGGGTTGAGTTATTTTCTCAAGCCATTGGTTTTTCACCGGCATCGGTAAGAACCTCATACGAGGGGCGGTCTGCGATTTTCCAATATAGAACTAAGCTGGAAGATCATCGACGTGAGTTGATGCGCAAGTGGGTGGTGGCTCGACAAGAAGATGATAGTGATGGCATGAATAAAGTATGGACTGAAATTTTGGAATTTAATGCAAAAACTGCCGAGAAAAATCCAAAGATGCGAATTAGTCGCATGAACCTTATGCAAAGCTATAAAGCTACTGAGCGTAAAGCAAAAGAAACTGGTGATGGAGGTGTATACCTTACTAAACGGCAGAAAGGTGCTGAGGAGCAAGGTGGGTTTGCGTTTAATCGTTAAAGGGAAAAGCCACCTTGCGGTGGCTATTTTATAAAAAAATGATAACTATAAAAAATGGATAATGAAAGGTTTGCATAAAGCATATACAATAAATAAGGTATTTACTTTTGCTAATGGAAGTATTTGTATTTACGAAACGGAGAATAGTATGCATATTGAAGCTGAAGATTTCACAGTAGAAGATGCTCTTGGTGTGGTTTTAGTGCGAGGGGTAAGAATTCCATCTCGCCGAATTACCCAAGTAATAGCACCTGCTGGGGAAGATCAAGCTAAAATTGGTGTTGTTTACTTAGAATCGAAACCGCATTTCATAAATTCAAGAAGAATATCAGGTAGTGCGGCACGTTTATTAAGATCATCAAGTCCTGTAACAGAAATAGGGGTCGAAGCTCTTCGTACTTTCGCTTTTGATATTGAAAATGTGAATGAAGCATTTGATAAGGCAATGAAAAAGCATGTCGGAACAATTGCGTGACCCGAATTTAAGCTGGGTTTATCAAGAACTAACAAAAGATGATAATGGTAATTTCAATTTAGTAAATAACATTGCCTATATATTGTATAAGCAAAGGAAAATTGAATTTTATCAATCTCATAATGGACATCCCACAATAGAGCAGTTAAGAACTTTTCAAGAATCCTACATGCTTGCTGGGGTAATTAAGGGATTAAGGGATGAGTCTGCCTCAATTGTTCAGGATATATTAAAAGCTAGTTTGGCTAACAAAGTGAGAGAGGTAGAGATACGTCTAACTACCACTTTAGAAGCAGAAATGAAAACAGAGCTAGCTACACTTAAAACTGAGTTAAGTGGTAATCATACCCAATTAAAAACATTGTTAGAGACTGCAACTCAAATCCGTGGATCAAATCATTCTAGTTTAATTGGTAAACTTGATGGTTTGTCATCACGCGGCTGGAAATGGTGGTGTGCTGAAATTGGAAAAGGAGCTCTAATCACAATTGCTAGCACAATTTTATTGTGGTTGATATTTGTTGCAGTAACCTCCGGGAAGGAAAAACAAGCTAAATTTCAAGATAATCATTTGCCTGAGAAGCCAGAAAGAAAAACAACAAAGCCACCGTAAGGTGGCTTTTCTTTTATTTGCCGTTTTCTTTATTCACCATACCAGTAATCCTAGTCAAGCCAAATGCTGTCACTCGCATGTGTAAAAATACACGCTCTTGACCATCATTTTGATTTTTGATTACTGGTGATGCTTTATTGGTAAAAACACCATTCAACACATACTGTGCATGTGGTTGTAATTTCTTTTCAGCATCTCGATAACACCATTTTTTTTGAAGTAAAAGATTAATGAGATCCTTTTCTTTTATTCCAATTGTTTTGGCACATTCACGGATACAGTAGGTATGTACTGTTTCAGCAATGGTATCGAGTGCTTGCGCTTTGGGCTCAAGTTTTTCAACTTTTTGGGTTAGCTCGATATTTTGTTTTGCCTGAGTTTCAATTGCTTGTAGTAGGTGATAAGGATTTGAAATATCAAATACTGGTTGAGCAACCTGAGCCTCAAGTTCTTGCCAACGATCTACCAAGCGAGCTGTAAATTCAGGGCATAATTGAGCAACTACAATAATACTGTCACGCTTACCTTGTTCACCTGTGAACTTATAAACAATAGTGTTTTGTTTTCGACCAATTGAATTTAGAAAAGACGTTTCCTCAAATTGAGGAAGCGTTATAACTCGTTGATCTACTAAATTTTTGATTGTACGCTTAACATTGTCATGGCGTTTTTCAACAAGCTCAGCAATTTCCAAACTTGTCATCATTTGAATTTGTACAGGAACAATTGCATTCATGCTACCAACTCCTCTGCAAAAAACTTTACCAAATCTGGTGAGCGTTCTTTGAAGTTATCAAATTCTTCAACACAAATATCTCGAAAGTTATTTGCTATTGATGAAGCTAAATGTGCCAAAGTTTTGATTGTTGGGGATAGTTCTGACTTTTCAGCAATTACAGTTGTTAATGCTGAAATTTCATCAAAACGATTATTTGCGATACGCACAAATTCAAGCAAACTCCGTAATTGTTGCTCACTGACTTGAACTTGCTTGTCTTGGGTGAATTGAGTTATATTGTTCATAGGTATTCATCCTTAGTGATGGCAACTGAACCTTGTGCGATGTGGTAGTTGAACAAGGTTTTTTTGTGCCTGTTGATTTCATGCTTTCGCACTCTTTCTATTTTCAATTAATAATTTAACTGCCTCATTCAATAGAAATACCATTGAGCGTTTTTCTGAATTAGCAATAACCTTAAGTTCTTTGTGAAGTTCTTCTTCTAAGCGAGCTTTCACATAAACAAATTCATTCTCCACTATCTTCTCCTAGCCCCCATTATGGGGTGTTGATTTATAGTACCCATTTTGGGGTTATTGGTCAAGACCCATTTTGGGGGTAATATTCGTTTTATTTGGGTTAATTTTTCATGAGTGAAGATCAAAACAGTGTTGTGACGCTCAAAGTTCGAGTATCACCTGAATTTAGAGAGAAAATTGTAAATACAGCAAAAGCAAATAATCGTTCTATGAATCAAGAAATTGTTGCTCGTTTAGAAAAGAGCTTTGAAAACAATATTCCTTCAACATTAGTTTCTGAATACATGCAGGCTGTTGAAGAAAAAAATGATATGATTAAAAAACAATTAGAAATCTCTAATCTTCTTGTACTTAAACTAGCTGAAAAGCTACCTGATGACGATCCATCGAAAAGCAGAATGTTAGAATTAATTAATCAATTGAATTAAAAAAAGCCGACTTGATGTCGGCTTTAATTGTTTAATTACACTGCATTTGTCCGCCGACATTTTGGCATGAGCCACCAGTAGAAGGAAAGTAAGTATCACCAGCACCACGATTATAACGAGTACCATCTGATCCCCAGCAACCTGAACTATCACAATTTGATACTGTCGATGGTTGGCGTTGAGAACTATTTGAATAGCCACCGCTAGAATTATCACCACCATTTAAAGTTGATAGTGTATTGCGTTGACTGGCTGTTAAACCTCTTGCTCCACTATAGGGAGTGCTTGCTGACCTTAATAACGCTTGTCTTTCAGCCTCTTGTTCAGCAGAACGCGTTTGTTGCTGAGGTTGACTGTATGTTTGACGACTATAATTTTGCGATTGATAGGATTGTTGCGCAGAATTTCGATTACTCTGTGAATATGTTCGTTGAGGCGCGGGAGCTGATCCAAGCGAGCGTATCGTTTCAATCTTCTGTTGTTTTGCACCCGTTGGTGGAGGTTTACTTGAATAGGTAACATTACCTTTTGCATCAACCCATTTGTAGACCCCTGCATATAGATTTACTGGAATACACAGTAAAATAAATGTTGTAATTTTTAATACACTCATGCGCATCTCAAAGATAATAATTATATGAAATTACGATAGATTAATTTTAGAGCAGTATCAACCCCCTGTAAGGTTCGCTAAATAACCACCTTTAAATAAAACTCTACGAAATAAAGTAGAGTTTTATTTCGGGGCAAGTTATGCAAGAAAACACAATTCCATGGATCATCAAAGTTGTGCCTGCCGTAGTGGGGGCTATTCTTGCCCTAGTATTAAGTGGTGACATTGATAAAAACGGAAAAATTCAAGTTTCTTTGGGTGTTATAGGCAAGTTTTTATTCAGCGTTTCAGTCAGCCTTTATGGCGGTTCAGCATTTATTGAATATTACGAATTATCAAAATATTCTCACATGGCTCAAGGCTTTGTGATGCTTATGTTTGCAGTTTTTGGATTATTAGGGATTGGCATTCTTTATCAGTCCATTGCACTGATGCAGGGTAAGCCTTTATCCGAGGTTATTAGTGAGGTCAAAGCTGCCTTTATTTCAATACTTAGTAATGGTAAAGGTGACAAACAATGAGCGTAGATCAATCACAACAAGTTGCTCAGGCATATTCATGGCTTCGTGCTATGTCTGGTGGCAAATTAAGTCAATCTCAGGTTGTAGCTGGTGATCAGATTATTGAGAAAAATGGCTTAAATGTTTTTGCAAAACTTATTGGCTTTGAAATACCTACACCTTTAGTAAATGGACAGCGAGATATTTCTGAGAATGGTTATGCAATTATTAGAGATGCTGAGGGTTTTCGTTCAACAGCTTATTTAGATACAGGAGGTGTTTGGACTATTGGCTTTGGTACCATTAAATATCCAAATGGTACATCAGTTAAAAAAGGTGATACTTGCACGAGAAATGAAGCTAAACAATGGCTTAAAAACGATTGTGTATGGGTTGATGCTTGTCTTGATAAAAATGTCAAAGTTAATCTTAATCAAAACCAATTTGATGCATTGGCTTCTTTTGTCTACAACATAGGCGAAACCGCATTTGTAAAAAGCACAATGCTTACTCTTATTAATCAAAACAGTTTGACCTCGGCTGCAAGTCAATTTGATCGTTGGGTGTTTGATAATGGAAAGCGTATTCAAGGCTTAGTCAATCGTCGAGCAAAAGAAAAATCATTATTCCTAAAGGTGGCTTAAATGATTGATGCTGTGTTAGGTAAATTTTACAAATACATTATTTTAGGCTTGATGATATTTATCTTTGGATATGTTTTTTATGCCAATTCTCTTGCTGGAAAATTGGCAAATGCTGAAAAAGTTAAAACTAAAGCAGTAGCTGATGCTATTAAGCCTTATCAAGATGCAATTGATCAGGCTCAAAAGGAAAAAGCCGCCATTATGCAAACATGGTCAGCTAAAATTATAGAGGTAGAACAAAATGCGATTAAAAAAATACAAGATGCGAATGCTGCCGCTCGTAGTGCTGACTTGGCTGCTAGTGGGTTGTCAAAGCAACTCAGTGAAGCCAACAAACGTTTGTCCAGTGCTCCCAAGCAAACCATCATTAACTACACCATTGCCAACTCAGAATTACTCGAAAGTTGCACAGCAGAATATCGAAGCTTGGCAGAAAAAGCTGATGGACATTCACTGGACGCAATGAGGTTATACGATAGTTGGCCAGAACTAAATAAAACCCTCAATTGAGGGTTTATTTCTTGATAAGGTTTGAAATATCAGCATCAAAATATTTAGTAATATCGAACCATTTTTCTATTTCTTTTTCCCATTTATACACACGTTCATTTTCAATTTTTAATACATCTAACCCTTTAATGCTAAAGTGAGTTGTATCATCTGGAAGCTGTTTCCAATCAATAACCCCATTATCATTAAACCAATTTTCCCAAGCATTTTGTATGTATGGGACCACAAAAGACTGTTGCACATCATTCCATGCAAATATGTTTTGTATATTGGATTTTTCTTTATACATATCTTTAACACTTTTAGTCGGGCGGAATGATTTCATAAATCTTTCCAACTGTTCTTTAATAAAAGAAAATTCAGTATTTATAACGTCAGGTGTTTGAACTTGAGAATAAGCTTCCTCTGCATCCGCAATATCAGCAGCTGATACATACCTTTGTTTTAAAGCAAATTTAGAATAATTATCGTCATATTGTTGTCGGGCAAATTGAATAGCTGTCTGATAATCTAAACGTTCTCCACGTTTTCTTAGGTTTACATACCGTTTAAGACTATTCCATGATGAATGCAATGTAATTGTTTGAAGTTGCGGTATCGTAAAGCCATCCTCTGCATAGCGTGTTGCAGCTTCATGGCGTAAATCATGGAACCTTAAATCTTCAATTCCATTTAAACGACATGCTCTACGAAAATAATCACTGACCGTCTGTACATTGACAGGTAATAAAAGCTCATCACTATAACCCAGCTCCAGCATTCTTTTTCGAGTAGAAGGTTCAAGTAATTCTTCAATAATGAGGAGGGCATTAGGCTCTAAATGGGCAAACTTATGATTTCCTTTGGATCCATCTGGATTTTTAACGTCTCTGATCTTCCATTGACTATTTTTTTTGTCAAAATCAGCTAAACGCATTTCACATAGTTCACCTTCACGACGACCTGTATAGATCGCAAGCCACATGACCAGGTGCATAGGAATGGCATTGCGAACTCGTTTCCAGCCTTTATAAAAGTGATTGGTCAGAATATGAAGTTCTTCTGATGTGATTAAACGATCACGTTCCTTTGATTTAGTAACAATACGAGCTTTTTTTAGACCGATCAGCGAATGTGATAATTCATTTTTAGCATGTGCAACATCTTCACCCCATACAAGTTCAGCATGGTTTAGAACCGATGAAATATGGGATAAATCCTTTAATACAGTTGCTGGGGCAACTCCATCTATCATTTCAATTGGATTGCCTTTTCGTCGTTCAATGGCAAATGATGAGAAATCTTGGCGTGAAAGGGTATAAGCATCTTTATGGGCAATATCATAATTACATATATTTTTTAGTGCTGCAGTTTTGGTATCAGCAAATTCGTCACTAATTTCATCTAAATATTGAGTGATGAATTGTTCTAAAGTTTTTGACACAACCTTGGCTTCTGGATTTAGAATAGCAGGATTAACAAGAATCTCTGCTTCAAGTCGCTTAATCCATTCTTTGGCCAATGACTCTTTTGCAAAAGTTCTTGTTTTAATAAATGGTGGTAAGCCTTTACGAGTTATACGTATTTGAGCTCTGTATCGAGTTTTACCATCTGCTGTAGTTCGTTCTGCAATTGTTCCCATATTTACGCCATAAAGTTGGATTTACGCCACAAGGGTGATTATGGCGCAAATAAGGCGTAAAGAATAGTTAAGAATGATTGAAAATGATGTAAAACCTTTGAGAATATGGGAAAGTGAAAATTGAGTAAAAACAACGTAATTGCAGAATTGTTTGATAAATCAAAGCATTCCCCTATTTTTGTCGCCCCGATGGCAGGGGTTACTGATCGGCCATTTCGTACGTTATGTAAATACTTTGGTGCAGGGCATGCGGTCAGTGAAATGATGACGGCAGACAAAACCTTGCGCATGAGTAAAAAGAGTTTATATCGTGCTAATTTTGATGGTGAAATTGCGCCTATTTCAGCGCAAATTGCGGGTTCAGATCCACAAGAACTTGCAGAAGCTGCACGCTTTCAAGTGGCGAATGGGGCGCAAATTGTTGACATCAATATGGGTTGTCCAGCCAAAAAAGTTTGTAATAAATTAGCAGGCTCAGCATTGCTGAAAGATGAAGACCTTGTTGCACGTATCTTAGACAGTGTTGTGGCGGCAGTCGATGTTCCAGTGACTCTTAAAACCCGTTTAGGCTTTTTAAATGGGCATGAAAATATTTTACGTGTGGCGAAACGTGCTGAAGAAGCGGGGATTGCCGCTTTGGCTCTACATGGTCGTACCCGTGAAGATATGTACTTAAACACTGCTCGTTATGCTCTCATTAAAGAAGTTAAAGCTTTACTGAGTATTCCAGTGATTGCCAATGGCGACATCGATACACCAGAAAAAGCCAAATATGTATTGGATTATACAGGTGCGGATGCGGTGATGATTGGCCGTGCAGCACAAGGTCGCCCTTGGATCTTTAGGGAAATTGCGCACTATTTGGAAACTGGTGAACACTTGGCCGCGCCTAATATTGAAGAAGTTAAAAAAGTGCTGTTAGGGCATTTGGCAGAACTCTATGAATTTTATGGTGAATACTCAGGCTGCCGTATTTCACGTAAACACATTGCTTGGTATACCAAGGGTTTACGCTCAAGTAATGAATTCCGTCAAAACATGTATAAAGAAGATTCAACTGCTGCACAATTTAAAGTGGTAGAAGCGTATTTTGATCATTTACTTGATCATGGCGACATTATGAGTGATGTGCAGGTTGAACAAGTAAACTTGCTAGAAACCTAAATCTGTATAGTATTAACGCGCGTAACGTGACACATACGTTTTGCTCATTAAAGAAAAAACCAGCCAAAGTGGCTGGTTTTTTATCTTTTGGTTGCTGTAGAGCTTAAGAGGCGTGTGCTTCAGAAGCAGGCGTTACATCAGCTTTAGTATCCGCTTGTGCTGGGGTAACTCGAGTTGATTTTTCTGATTTAAAGTGATGGGTTGTGTCTACGGACACCCCTATGAGCACTAAAATAAGGAGAACAGCTGCCATATATATCCTAATTGTTATCCTGTTGTTGTTTATTTATATGATTTACATATAGCAACATAATATTACTTTTGGATAACAAAGAGGGGTGGCTTATTCAAAAAAACGAGCATTTAGTCTGCGTTAAAATTCATTTCTAAAACCAATTGATTTATTAAGTCTGGTGCTTCTAGGGCACGAATTTTCGCAACTTGGCTTCCCGCCCAAAATGCTCCAAAACCATGATCACCATGTTGTGACGCAAGTTGATGGAGCTGTTTCGCTAAATCATAAGCATAAGGGTAGTCGGCAACTATTGGGCGCTCAGGCGTATCAATTTGACTATGCCAATGATTAATTAATCCACGTGCAGGTCGACCCGATATGCTTGTTGTTATTTGCGTAATAGGCTGATCAAATAATGCTTTACGATAGGCTTCATTGGCATTCGAGCTTTTGCATTGTACAAATGCGGTCCCGAGTTGCACGGCATCTGCACCTAATTTCAGCATATATTTAGCATCTTGGCCTGTCATAATGCCACCTGTTGCAACAATTGGAAGATTGCAGTGTTTTTTCAGTAATTGTACTAAGTCACTGGTTTGAATGCTACTGTCAAAACTTGGGTTGAATATGCCACGATGCCCACCCGCTTCAATACCCTGAGCAATAATGATATCAATGCCTGCCGCTTCAATTGCGCGTGCTTCAATTAAGTTGGTTGCAGTTACCATCGTGATAATGCCTGCTTCTTTTAAGGCTTGAATCTGATGGGGATACGGAATGCCAAAGTGAAAACTGACGGCTTTGGGACGTGTTTCGAGTACAAGCTGTAAAAAATCATCGTGATCTAAAAAGCTTGGATAAATACAATCGAGCTGTGTGGGTGCGACTGCGCCGTATTGTTTGAATTGTGGGCGTATATAATCAATCCACGTTTGGGAGCGTTGCTGATTAAACGCTTGCGATTGATGGCAAAAGAAATTGACCTGAAAAGAATGATCAGTTAAGGCTTGAGTCGCTAAGATTTGTTGCTTGGCGGCATCAACACTGCTTGCCCCTAGACCGAGTGCGCCTAAGCCCCCTTGATTAGATACCTCAGCAGCCAAAGTGGGTGTGGAAACACCTGCCATTGGAGATAAAAAAATGGGGTGTTTAATGGCTAAATCTTCTAATACATTCATTTTAGTTGCCTCCTCAATTCTTTTTACTTTGCCGAAGGCCTACGCTTTATGCAAACCATATTCATTATTTTGTCTGTAAATAGATGTGTATTAAATATTAAAAGAAAACAGCTCGCGATTTTTAAACGACACACCGTGACGTGTAAAGATCCTAACTTTATATTTCCTTATGATGAGCGGCTTATAATTTAGTTGTAATTGATAATTTACGCTGAATTTCTCCTATGTCTGAACGTATTCGTGAAAAATTGCAAATATTGGCAGATGCGGCTAAATATGATGTGTCGTGTTCATCCAGTGGAAGCAAACGCCAAAATAAAGACCGCGGTCTTGGTAATACAGGTAATGGTATTTGCCATAGTTATACCGAAGATGGTCGCTGTGTGTCATTACTCAAAATCTTATTTACCAATGTGTGTATTTTTGACTGTGCCTACTGTGTGTCGCGTCGTTCCAATGATGTGCAACGGGCAGCCTTTACCGTGCAAGAAGTTGTGGATTTAACCATCAACTTTTATCGTCGTAATTATATTGAAGGGCTATTTTTAAGTTCGGGTATTTTTAAGTCAGCCGACCATACGATGGAGCGTATGCTACAAGTGGTCAAAAAATTGCGCTTAGAAGAAAACTTCAACGGCTATATTCATCTGAAAACGATTCCGGGTGCGTCCAAAGAAATTATTACAGAGGCTGGTTTATATGTGGACCGCATGAGTATTAATTTGGAAATGCCGACCGAAGCAGGTTTACAGCAATTTGCACCCGAAAAAAGCCATGCAGAAGTACAAAAAGATTTAGGAATTGTGCGTGACCGTTTAATCGAACTGAAAGATGAACGGAAAATTATTCGGACTGTGCCACAGTTTGTTCCTGCAGGTCAGACCACGCAAATGGTGGTAGGTGCTGCGCAAGAAACGGATCAAGATATTATTATGATGGCGGATCGGCACTATAAAGAATTTAAGCTAAAACGCGTGTATTTTTCGGGCTATATTCCAATTAATGAACAAGAAAAGGCGCTACCAATGGTAGGTTCTGCACCGCCATTGCTCCGTGAAAACCGCTTGTATCAAAGTGATTGGCTCATGCGATTTTACGGCTTTGATGCATCTGAAATAGTAGATGATGCTCATCCAAATTTGGATTTAGATGTAGATCCGAAATTGAGCTGGGCGCTTCGTCATCCAGAGCAATTTCCTATTGATATTAACCGTGCGGATTACCGCATGATAATGCGTGTACCGGGAATTGGCGTACGTTCAGCTAAAAAAATAGTACAGGCAAGACGCTTTGGGCAAATTCATATTGACCAGTTAAAGCGTATGGGTGTGTCTTACAATCGTGCGCAACATTTTATCCGCTGTGTAGATACGCCGAAGTTTCAGCGTGACCAAACACCCAGCCAAATTCGCAATCAGATTTTGCAGATGGGCAATTCCAAATATACGCAGCAATTGTCACCTCAGCTTGGTTTCGGGTTCTAAACATGGCGGTCTATCAATTTGATGGCACGATGACTGGGCTATTGAGCTGCGTATTTCGCGCGTTTGAGTTTAAGGAATTTAGTGTACAACTGTCCGCTGGACAGCTGCCTCAGTCAGGCTTATTTGATGAGTTTGTTGAGGTTCCATCCAATGAGGAACATGGGCAACGGGTCTGGCAGGGTTTAAAACAAAAGCTTTCAGCACAAGCACTGCGGAATTTTTATTACAGCTTTCTCTCAGAGCAAGATGAAGCATTTCAGCATTGTTTTAATTTTGCAGTTTATGTCTTTCAGTCACAGCGTCCAGTAGATCAGGATTATGGCCATGCCGATGTGTTGGGTATTTCACAATGGGCCAAGCAAGTTGGTCGTGAAAAGCATCGCATGGAGGCATTTGTACGCTTTAAAAAATGCCAAGATGGCTTGTATTTGAGTCTGATTTCGCCAGATTTTAATGTTTTACCTTTAATTGAAAGACATTTTTGCCGTCGTTACCAAGATCAGCAATGGCTCATTTATGATGAAAAGCGTAAGTACGGCATTTATTATGATTTAAAAGATGTGCATCAGATACAGATGAATGCGTATGAGGTAGACACAAATCTACAGCTGGGACATAGTCAGGCTTTTAGTGTGCAACTCGACGATGATGAGCTGTTATACGACCAGCTCTGGAAAGATTATTTTAGAAGTGTAAATATTGAAGCGCGTAAAAATATGCGACTGCATGTGCAGTATGTACCAAAACGCTATTGGCGATACATGAATGAGAAATCGCTTTAATTCGGATTTTATGCATAATATGGGCTGTTTTAAAGTTTTAGACCAAAGAGTGCATTTATGAAGTTTGTCCTTGCTTTGAGCATTATGTCCAGCTTAATGCTCAGTGCTTGCACTGCCGATCAAAAGCCATCTGTAGAAGTCAAAGCCACTGATTATGCTGTGACTGATGTGGCAAGTTTGCAACAAAAGATTGATGCCTTAAATACTCAATTGGCATCTGATTATCAGCAATTGAAGCAACAGCAAAATATCGCATTTTCAGATCAATCACCTTTAGATGTCACGAATTTGAGTACCTTGCATTTGCATGCGGTGAGTGCAACCTCGCTTAAACCTGTGAAAGAAGAATACTGTCAGCTCATGAATGCTTATTTTAATGAGCTTTATCGCGTTGGGCATTTTAATTTACAGTGGTTAGATCAAATACAATTAAAGCATCAATCTCAGACAGCATTAGCACCACACTTTGCCAATGCAGATGCTTTTTATGCATTTGCTTTAACTGACTACAGTAGCTATAAGCAAGCACAGCAAATTATGGGCTTTGGTTGCAATTTAAGAGCTGCTTTAAGTCCAAACGCATAATGATAAAGCGCAATAAAAAAAAGACCATATTGATGGTCTTTTTTTCATGAAGCGTATTAACAGCCTGTGAGTTTTTCAGGTTGCGGACGTTCACCAGGGAAAAAGATTGGACGTAGTTTTACACCAATACCATTACCAATAAAAGCAAAGATCAGCCATAACCAACCATGTAAACTGCCCGATGCAATACCACTGAAGTACGCACCAATGTTACAGCCGTATGCTAAGCGTGCACCATAGCCCAACATTAAGCCACCAATTACTGCAGCAGCAAGTGAGCGCTTTGGAATATTAAAGTTAGGAGCGAATTTACCCGCAAGGCTAGCTGCCAATAATGCACCAATCATAATGCCAAAGTTCATCATAGAGGTAATATCAAACCACAATGATTCGGCTAAGGCTTTTGCATTGGCAGGTTGTTGCCAGTAGTTCCATGACGCAACATCAATGCCCATAACACTTGCAGATTTGGCAGCCCACACTGCAAGTGCAGAGGTCACACCCCAAGGACGACCTGCAAGCGCCAAGGTTGCAAAGTTGAGGAGGGTTAAAATAATACCGCCCCAAATTAATGGCCATGGGCCACGAATAAAACGCTTCCAGCCATGGTTTTGGCTTACAGGTTCAAGCTCTAAACTACCGTGACGTTTCTTTTCAAAATACACTGTTGCAACAGCAATGAGTGCAAATAATACAAAGTTGATGAAGAGAGCAGGGGCAACACCTAAGCTGGTCACAATAGAAATTGGAGCTAAATGCGGCAGGTTAAACCACCAATCAATATGCGAGGTTGCAATCAGTGAGCCTGTGCAGAAGAAGATCAGCGTCACAATCATGCGCATACTGCCTGAGCCGACAGTATAAAGCGTACCTGATGCACAGCCACCACCCAATTGCATGCCAATACCAAAGATAAAAGCACCAATCATGACAGACATAGAAACAGGGTTTACATTACCTTTGACTGGCGTGCCAAATAATTCACCTGCACCTAATGCAGGGAAAAAGAGCAACACGGCTAAAGACAACATGATCATTTGTGCACGTAAACCACGGCCACGACGTTCTTTAATAAATACACGCCAGCTCGAAGTAAAGCCAAATGAAGCATGGTAAAGCGTCATACCAAGCGCGCCACCAATAAGGAAAAGGAGGGCTTGTTTAACGCCAACCACTTGATAGGCACCGATCGTACCTAAAATTAAAAGAATAAAAGACACCCAAACCGATACATTTGATCGATTTGCAGGTGCAGCAATAACAGACATAGGAGATTAAATTAAAAATAAAAAATCAGGGCTATTGTATAAAAGTTAACAGCCCTCAAGGGACAATATATATAAATATACTATGTGTATATTTGAATTATTATATTAGTAAAAATTATATGTAAGAAATGCTATAGCGGTGTGACATTAAAGAGAGAACCAATCCAGCTGGAGAAAAGCATGGCAATAATGCCCCAAATACATACGCGCATACTGCCTTTAAGTAGCGATGTACCCGCAGCATAGCTTGAAAGTGCACCCAGTAAAGCCAATGAAACCACACCTACAACCATGACTGTTTGAGCGACATACTGCTCTGAGCTTAACAAAATAGACAACATGGGAAATAAAGCCCCAATTGAAAATGCCAAAGCTGATGAGCCTGCAGCCAATAAAGGTTTAGCTGCCGTATTATCGTTAATACCAATTTCGTCACGCGCATGCGCTTCTAAAGCATTCTGAGCAGTAAGTTGCACGGCAACATCATGCGCCAGCTCTGGTGTTAAGCCACGAGCAATATAAATGTGAGTAAGTTCTTTGAGCTCTAGCTCTGGATTACGTTGTAATTCACGATGCTCCATAGCAAGGTCAGCTTTTTCAATGTCTTCTTGAGATTTCACTGAAATATATTCGCCTGCAGCCATAGAGGTCGCACCCGAAATTAGACCCGCAATACAGGTAATGAGCAAAGTTTGTGTGGAAGCGCCACTGGCTGCCATGCCCATAATTAAGCTTGTCACAGAAATAATGCCGTCATTTGCGCCCAATACAGACGCACGTAACCAGCCTGTACGTTGCATATAATGTTGTTCTATATGATGAGACGAAGGCATAACACATGCTCGCTTAAGTTAAATATTGTTCTGTTAAGGAGTATAGCCTGTGTGAGCAGATCGACAAAGTAAAATGGTCAATAGCAACAGGCCTTTGATTCCTTAGGGATAATGATGCTGTAAGAGCCGTGTAGTGATATTTTTGAAGACAAAACAAAGCCCTCATGTAGAGGGCTTTGTTGGATGCAATAAAATTATTGCTGTGCTTTTTCTTTAACGTCTGCAGCACCTTGTTCAACGGCACCAGCTGTTGCAGCAGTCGCATCTTTCGCTGCTTCTTTTGCATCATGTGCAGCGGCTTCAGCGTGATTTGCGGCATTGTTTGCAGCATCAGCTGTCGCAGTTGCTGCGTTGTCTACAGCAGTTGCAGTCGCAGTTGCTGCTTCTGATGTTGCATTGGCGATATCATGGCCAGCTTGGTCAGCGGCGTTTTCAAGGTGTTCACCCGTTGTAGCACCAGTTTCAGGAGCTTTGTCTTTGTTACAGCCAACAAGTGCAACAGTGGCAGCTAAACCTAGAGCAACTAATAATTTATTCATTGTACAGTTTCCTTTTTTTGTTATACCCGTAGCATGGGCTGAACATATATTAGCTGAAAGGCTGTTTATAAATCGATCAAAAATTGTTGATTAAGTGTAATTTTTACCAATATGCCTTTTAATATTTGAAATATTATTGCTGGCACAAATAATTTTCTTAACTTGGTATCAGCTCTTCAATTGAAGGTGCTAGAAGGTAGATAAATTCAGCGTCTTCATGGCGCCATAAGTAAATTTCTTCTCCCAATTGTGAATCTTCATTAGCTCGCATTAACAAGTAATCACCATCGCCATTATGCGCAATTGCAACACTGTTTTCTGGGAAGTCTTCAATTTCTAGAGTGGATGTATGCTCTGCGACAAGATGTTCCATAGTACGCTTAATTCGTTTTACATCACTGGTGTCGTGAAAGGGGAAAAGCCACCATGCTTCAATATCGTCACTATCTTCATATTCGTCTTCATCAGATAAGCTGATCGCGAATTCGCCACCATTTTCAATTTGCATTTTTGCCTTATATTTTTCAGGAAATTTAAATCCTAATTTTTCCTCGGCAGTGCTTATAAATTTGTATTCTACTGGAAATGGCATGAAATCATTCTTTATATATTTTAGATACTTATTAATAAAAGTTGCGTAAATTTAAGTCAATAGTTGAGAGGGTAAAATGGACATATTAAAAATTGAACAATAAAAAAGCCTGCATGGCGCAGGCTTTTTTAACGAGAAATTTACAATTAAAGACCAGCAGCTGCTTTAAGCGCTTCAGCTTTATCTGTTTTTTCCCAAGTAAATGCAGTATCAGAACCTTCACGACCAAAGTGGCCATAAGATGCAGTTTGTTGATACATTGGTTGAATCAAGTTCAACATGCGAGTAATACCGTATGGACGCAAGTCGAAGTGTTCACGTACCAATGCAATAATCAAATCTTCAGATACTTTTGCAGTGTTGAATGTGTTGATAGAAATAGAAGTTGGCTCAGCAACACCAATGGCATAAGACACTTGGATTTCACATTTGTCTGCAAGACCAGCAGCCACAATGTTTTTAGCAACATAACGACCTGCGTATGCAGCAGAGCGGTCAACTTTAGATGGATCTTTACCAGAGAAAGCACCACCACCGTGACGAGCCATACCGCCGTAAGTATCTACAATAATTTTACGGCCAGTTAAACCACAGTCACCTACAGGGCCACCAATCACGAACATGCCTGTTGGGTTGATGTGGAATTTAGTACCCGCATGGAACATGTCCGCTGGGATTACTTTTTTCACAATTTCTTCAATTACAGCTTCTTTTAGCTGTGCTTGAGTAATTGAAGGGTCATGCTGAGTAGAAAGCACAACAGCATCTAAGCGTACAGGCTTGCCATTTTCATAGGCAAAAGTTACTTGGCTTTTCGCATCTGGGCGTAACCAAGAAAGTGTACCTTGCTTACGTAACTCTGCTTGTTTTTCCATTAAGCGATGCGCGTATGAAATTGGCGCAGGCATTAATACATCTGTTTCACGGCTAGCATAGCCAAACATTAAACCTTGGTCACCAGCACCTTGATCTTCAGGTTTTTGGCGGTCTACACCTTGTGCAATTTCAGGTGATTGTTTACCAATCATATTGATGACAGCACAAGTTGAACCATCGAAGCCAAGATCTGAATGATGGTAGCCGATACCATTTACAGTGTTGCGGACAATCGCTTCAAAGTCGACGTTTGCAGTCGTTGTGATTTCACCAGCAAGTACGACCGCACCAGTTTTTACAAGCGTTTCACAAGCGACCCGCGCATAAGGGTCTTCTTTTAAGATCGCATCCAAAATAGCATCACTGATTTGGTCAGCCATTTTATCTGGATGGCCTTCGCTTACAGATTCCGAGGTAAATACAGCGTACTCGCGCATAAGTCCTATCACAGTTAATTTAAAAGACGCAATATGTTACATCGACTTCAGTCTTAGGACTAGCGCATGTCGACCAAAATGAATGAATTTATTTCAATTTATTGGTGTTTTATTTGATATGGTCATTAAAAAAAGTGATAACGCTATCTTTATTAGATGTAAGTGGCTGAAATTTTATACGTTCAGTCATGTAAAGTGCTGACTATAATTCAAGGTTTTTTTGGCCTTTAAGACTTTCAGAGGCTGATTTGTTGCTGTGCTAATGTGTTTAAGTTGTTTCAAAACAAGAGGATATAATCATATTTTGTAATTGGATGAGTGTAATGTTGTTAAGTTTTTCTATGAAAATTCATTTTTGAATTATAAACATGAATAAAATTCATCTTTTGATTAAGATATTGTATTTTAAGTATTTGTTTTGATTTTTTTGTGGCGTTTACCAGGGTGCAACTGAAGATTCATGTCATCTTAAATATATTTTTGCAGTTTTAGATGCAAAACATATATCGCAAGATTATAAAAATATAGAAAATTTTAAGGCGGTATGTGCTGGATAATTGTGCAAAAAATGATTTCATTACGAATTAATAGCGAAAACTCGGGCTTGAGGCTTTACCCCTTAGCTATTTTTTAAGACAATATACACAGTTTTGAATTTCTATTCACTTTTCTAGTTTCTTTTAGATTTATTTGGACGCTGACCTATGACGACCCCACTTAATGAACGTCGAGTTGCAAACGCAATTCGTGTATTGGCAATGGATGCTGTGCAAAAAGCGAATTCAGGCCATCCAGGCGCGCCAATGGGGATGGCAGATATTGCTGACGTTGTATGGCGTGAGTTTTTAAATCACAATCCTAGCAACCCACAATGGGCTAACCGTGACCGTTTTGTATTGTCTAATGGCCATGGTTCTATGCTTCAGTATGCTTTATTGCATTTGACTGGCTATGATCTTTCAATTGATGACTTAAAAGCATTCCGTCAATTGCACTCTAAAACTCCGGGTCACCCAGAGCTTGGTTATGCACCTGGTATTGAAACAACGACTGGTCCACTTGGCCAAGGTATTGCCAATGCTGTAGGTTTTGCTTTAGCTGAAAAAACTTTAGCTGCGCAATTTAACAAAGATGACATCGCTGTTGTAGATCACTTCACTTACTGTTTCTTGGGTGATGGTTGCTTAATGGAAGGTGTTTCTCACGAAGCATGTTCATTGGCAGGTACTTTAGGTCTAGGTAAACTTGTTGCTTATTATGATGACAACGGCATCTCAATTGATGGCGAAGTAGAAGGCTGGTTCTCTGACGATACAGAGCAACGCTTCTTGGCTTACGGCTGGCAAGTGCTTAAAGTTGATGGTCATGATGCAGATGCGCTTCGTGCAGCAACTTTGGAAGCGAAAGCTGAAACTAAAAAACCAACCATCATTATTTGTAAAACAGTGATTGGTTTAGGTTCTCCAAACAAACAAGGTAAAGAAGATTGCCACGGTGCGCCGCTTGGTAATGACGAAATCGCGTTAACACGTGAAGCTTTAGGTTGGACAGAAGGTCCATTCGAAATTCCTGCTGACGTATATGCAGCTTGGGATGCTAAAGCAAAAGGTTCTGCTTCTGAGTCTGCTTGGAATGAAACATTTGCTGCTTATGCTACGAAATACCCAACAGAAGCTTCAGAACTTAAACGCCGTCTATCTGGTGATCTTCCTGCTGACTTTGTTGCACAAGCGGATGCTTACATTGCAGAAGTAAATGCTAAAGCAGAAACGATTGCTACACGTAAAGCAAGCCAAAATGCGATTCAAGCATTTGCACCATTACTTCCTGAAATTTTAGGTGGTTCTGCAGATTTAGCAGGCTCTAACCTTACACTTTGGAAAGGCGCTCAAGGCGTTCAAGACAATCCAGCAGGTAACTACGTACACTACGGCGTACGTGAATTTGGTATGACTGCGATTGCGAACGGTGTTGCGCTTCATGGTGGCTTTGTTCCTTACGTAGCTACATTCTTAATGTTTATGGAATATGCGCGTAATGCAGTACGTATGTCTGCATTAATGAAGCAACGTGTGATCCATGTATACACACATGACTCAATTGGTCTTGGTGAAGATGGCCCTACACATCAACCTGTAGAGCAAATTGCATCTTTACGTGGTACGCCTAACCTCAACACATGGCGCCCATGTGACACTGTAGAAGCTTCTATTTCTTGGAAATCTGCATTGTTACGTAGTGAAGGCCCAACAGCGTTAATTTTCTCTCGTCAAAATTTACCATTCCAAACACGTACAGCGGATCAAATTGCTGACGTGGCTAAAGGTGGTTATATCCTTGCGAAGGAAAAAGGCGAACTTAAAGCAATTATTATTGCAACTGGTTCAGAAGTATCATTGGCAATGGAAGCATACGCACAGCTCGAAGGTGTACGTGTAGTATCTATGCCATGTGCTGAAGAGTTTGTGAAGCAAGATGTAGCTTACCGTGAAGCAGTTCTTCCAGTAGCGATTCGTGCTCGTGTTGCTGTAGAAGCAGCACATGTTGACTACTGGTGGAAATTTGTTGGTCTAGATGGTCGCGTAATTGGTATGACAACTTACGGTGAATCTGCACCTGCAAAAGACTTGTACAAACACTTCGGTATCACTACTGATGCTGTTGTTGCGGCAGTTAAAGAAATCACTGCTTAATACCTGTTATTAAACAGTCTTTAAAAGACGCTCTCAATTGAGAGCGTCTTTTATTTTTGAACTTTACAGCAGGGCTGATTACATTGCTGTCAAAAGTTTACCCATACATAGGCAAAACGAAGAAGTGAGATAGAGATGAGTTTATATGAGCAAATCAGTGATGAGATCACTTTAATGGATGCAGGTGAGCAGAAATGGATTGGTCAAGACCTTCCATTAGAAGCCATGGTTGCAGTTGAGCTGTTGTTACAGGATATGGCTGAAGAAAAAATTATTAAGGTACGTCGTAAAAATCATGAAAAAACCACAGGTTTAAAACAGATTGATCGCATCTTGATTGAAAAGCTTTAAGTTTTGAATGCGGTGCTAAAAAAGCTTTGTTCTTTTAAGGAGAATAAAGCTTTTTTTATGTGCATATTTTGTTTATAAAAAACATAGAGCATTCAAAAGAGTAGATCGTGAGTACATTCAATATTCAGGCATTATCGTCGGCGGGCATTCAATATTCAGATTGGTTGCAACTCTGGCAAGGCTATCAACAATTTTATCAAGTACAGTTGACTGAGGAGCTCAGCCTAAATACTTGGCAGAAGTTAACTGATCCGAAGCAAGAACACATCTATGGCTTTGTGGCTTATTTAGACCATGAAGCAGTGGGCTTGGTGCATGTGATTGAACATGACAGCTGTTGGACCATACAACCCTATGCGTATTTACAAGATCTATTTGTGTTGAATGAGCAACGCGGTCAGGGAATTGCTAAAGCTTTGATTGAGCAGGTACATGCTTATACAAAGCAAAGACAATGTGATCGTGTGTATTGGTTAACCCATCAAGACAATGACGTTGCACAAAAGCTTTATGATCAGATTGCACGCAAAACAGGGTTTATTCAATATCGATTAAATTGAGTGGCCAGCTAAAAATGATTTTTAGTCTGACCATTTATCTACAGGGTGAATATCTTTAAATCGCACCAAACATTCATTTAATGTGGCTTAGATGTCGATGTGGATTTTATTCGCTTTTAGATTTTTCTGAAACTTTAAAGTTTTTTGCAGGATCGGCATCTTGTTGGATGGTCCATTCACCAGCAACACGGAAGGAAGATGCAGAAGAATAAGTGTCTTCCATGAATTGGAAATAAGTAATCAGGCCATCTTTGACAATTGCTTTAATTGAAAATGGTGAGGTGAAGGTGCGTTTTGCATATACGGATGTGCAGGTAAACTGCCCAAATACTGCCACTGTTTCACCTTCAGCGAGCATGTCGGTAATTTGAAAATCATCAATTTGCCAATAAGTCCCTACATTTGCAAAAGTATAAATATAAACATCACGGCCTTGGTAAGAGCCAGCCCAAGGTTCAATTTGTTTTAGTTCAGGGTTACTAAAATTTAAAGAAACATAATCGGCATCTTCAGCGACCAGCTGTGCTGTTGCATCGGCTACCAGTTCTTTTGATGTGTTAAGTAAAAAGGCTAAAACGACATCTTTGGGTTGTTTTGTGCTTAAGGCTTTTTTAATTGCTTGTAAATTTTCTGACATAGGAAATCAACTTTATTTATTCAGGTAGTGAAATTATTTTAGTCATTATAGATAAGCAAAAAAGGGGCGATTGCAAGCAACAGTATCCTAAAATTAGGAAAAAAAATGCTAAATATTTATTACTTATAAAGATTGTTGCATTTTTTTAATTTGAAGTGTTTGAAAATGGTAAATCTGTGTTTTAGTTCAATGTGGCTATAGTCAAACAATAGCGCCAGCGGAATGCTGAAAATAGTCAATTTTTACAAATGTATCGTTCTAAACATGCAACAAAACGTTTTATCTTTAACAGTGTATTTTTAGCAGAACTGTATAAACTGATTTGTATTCTTAAGTGAGATAAAAACATGAACATCAAAGCATTAACAGTAGGTTTAGCACTTGCATCTGTTGCAACTTTTTCTATGGCAAAGCCTGTAGCATATCAAATTGATCCAACACATACGGCAACTGTATTTAATTGGAATCACTTTGGTTTTTCTACACCATCTGCAAACTTTAGTGATATTCAAGGTACGATTAA
>NZ_SGSS01000100.1:0-716 GCF_004209135.1 Acinetobacter sp. WCHAc060006
TGATTATCGTCAAATTTCTCAGTTGATTTTCAATATGTTTTCATTCGACCAAGTGCAACTGACTTTAGATAGAACCAATTGGAAATGGGGAAAACGAAATATTAATATCCTGATGCTCGCAATCGTTTATCGTGGAATAGCGATACCTATCCTTTGGACATTGCTTAATAAACGTGGAAATTCAGATACGAAAGAGCGCATTGCTTTGATTCAACGCTTTATAGCCATTTTTGGTAAAGACCGTATTGTGAATGTGTTCGCAGACAGAGAGTTTATCGGTGAGCAGTGGTTTACATGGTTAATTGAACAAGACATCAACTTCTGCATTCGTGTTAAAAAAACTTCATTGTCACCAATCATTTAGGAAAGAATCATAAAATTAGTGATTTATTTCGCCATCTTAAAGTTGGTCAAATTGAATGTCGTAAACGACGGATTTTGGTTGGTCGGGTGAAACTATATATAAGTGCACTACAGTTAGAAAATGGAGAGCTTTTACTCGTCGTTTCTCCTCAGTTTAATGCCAATGCTATTCAGGATTATGCATTACGCTGGGAAATTGAAACCTTATTCAGTTGTCTCAAAGGACGCGGGTTTAATCTTGAAAATACGCGCTTGACAGACCCTAGACGAGTGAAAAAATTGATTGCGGTGTTAGCTATAAGCTTCTGTTGGTGTTACTTAACGGGTGAATGGCAACATGATCAAAAAAAAGC
>NZ_SGSS01000101.1:0-669 GCF_004209135.1 Acinetobacter sp. WCHAc060006
ATATTGATGATGCCACTGGAAAGCTGTTGCATCTGCGCTTTTGTGAGGCCGAAACGACCTTTGATTATATGCTTTCAACCCGAGCCTACATTGAGCAATACGGCAAGCCTTTGGCCTTTTATAGCGATAAACACTCAGTATTTCGAGTCAATCAGAAATCCAAGCAAGACAGCCAGATCACGCAATTTGGCAGGATTCTCAACGAATTAAACATCGATATTATCTTTGCCAACTCACCACAGGCCAAAGGACGTGTGGAACGCGCCAACAGAACTCTGCAGGATCGCCTGATCAAGGAAATGCGTTTGGAAGGCATCTGCTCAATTACCGAGGCCAATGCTTGGCTGCCCTGCTTCATTGAGCAGTTCAATCAGAAGTTTGCCAAGTGTGCGAGAAACTCGAAGAACTTGCATCGACCTTTAACGGAATCTGATGCTGAGCTAGAGGATATTTTTACCTGGCAGGAACCGCGTAAGGTCACGAAGAATCTGACTATCACGTATGACAAGTGTATTTATATGCTTGAGCCAACACCACTGAACCACAAACTTGTTGGGCAATACATAACATTTTTAGAGTATCCAGATGGTACTGTGGCCATCATGCACGAAGGACGGAAGATCAACTACAGTATTTTCAATAAACTGGCTAGACTGCAGCAGAATGAAG
>NZ_SGSS01000102.1:0-579 GCF_004209135.1 Acinetobacter sp. WCHAc060006
TAACTCAACAGCCAGACGGTTCATGGACAGGTAAAGTGGTTGCTGATGGCAATACAGGTGCTGTGGGTAAAGTAGATTTAACCATCCCAGCTGGTTCATACACAGACAATGCAGGTAACCCAGGTACTGTTGCGAACCAATCACAATCTGTACCAAGTATTGATACTACTGCGCCAACTTCAACAGTGACACTAGATGCAAACGGCAACTTGAAGATCACATTCAGCGAAACGGTTAAAGGTTTCGATGCATCTGACGTGAAAGTGACTGGCGGTACAGTGAGTGGCTTAACTCAACAGGCAGACGGTTCTTGGACAGGTAAAGTCGTTGCAGATGGCAACACAGGTGCATCTGGTCTAGTTACAGTTACTGTTGCAGACAACTCATTCACAGACCTTGCAGGTAACAACGGTATTGGTTCGAAAGCTGAAAATATCAGCGTACCAAGTCTAGATACGACAGCACCGACAGCAACGATTGTGATTACGCCAGCGGGTGAAGTAACAATTACATTCAGCGAGCCAGTAAAAGGCTTCGATCCAACTGATGTAAAAGTGACTGGTGGTACGGTGAGTGGTT
>NZ_SGSS01000103.1:0-576 GCF_004209135.1 Acinetobacter sp. WCHAc060006
AAGTGGTTGCTGATGGCAACACAGGTGCATCTGGTCTAGTTACAGTTACTGTTGCAGATAACTCTTATACAGACCTTGCTGGCAATAATGGTAAAGGCAATAGCGCATCTAACAATATTGCAAGTGTTGATACAACTGCACCAACAGCAGCGATTGTGATTACGCCAGCAGGCGAAGTGACAATTACATTCAGCGAGCCAGTAAAAGACTTCACTCCATCTGACTTGGTTGTAGCAGGCGGTACAGTGAGTGGCTTGACTCAACAGCCAGATGGTATTTGGAAAGGTCAAGTTGTATCGAATGATCCAGTAGGTGCACCAGGTAAGGTCGATATCTCGATACCAGCGGGTTCATACTCAGATATCGCAGGTAACCCAGGTCAATTGGCAACAGGTAGTCAAACTGTTCCAGGTTTTGATACCACTGCGCCAACATCTACGACAACCCTAGATGCAAATGGCAACTTGAAAATCAGCTTCAGCGAAACGGTTAAAGGCTTCGATGCATCTGACGTAAAAGTGACTGGCGGTACAGTGAGTGGCTTAACTCAACAAGCAGACGGTTCTTGGACAGGCA
>NZ_SGSS01000104.1:0-512 GCF_004209135.1 Acinetobacter sp. WCHAc060006
GCACTGGATTTAGGTTCCAGCGCCGCAAGGTGTGAGAGTTCGAGTCTCTCCGTCCCCACCACTTAATTGATTAATGATAGATTAGTCATTAGGTTACAGAGGATTGGTGTAATGGTAGCATGACGGTCTCCAAAACCGTTCGTCAAGGTTCGAATCCTTGATCCTCTGCCAAGTTTTAAAAAAGTCTAACTGCGAGTTAGCACCCTTGATGGGGACGTGGCGAAATTGGTAGACGCACTGGATTTAGGTTCCAGCGCCGCAAGGTGTGAGAGTTCGAGTCTCTCCGTCCCCACCATCAAATTTAAGAGCAAGGCATAGACCTTGCTTTTTTATTGCCTGAAATTTGGGGTTTGAGATAAAAGATTTTCGGTTGGGTAGGGTAGAAAAAATAAAATGAGTTAATTGCTGTTTTTATGACAAAAAAGCGATTGATTGATTAGAAAATGGCTTGTCATCAACGGTCTATCTCTATAATATACCCAGCCATTGGGGACGTGGCGAAATTGGTAGAC
>NZ_SGSS01000105.1:0-450 GCF_004209135.1 Acinetobacter sp. WCHAc060006
GCTAGCGAGCTGATCTTTGTATCTTTCCATGGTTTCGCATTTTTTCTAGGTGGAATCACCGCATGCGCTTGCCGATCTGCAATGACCTGACGGCATTGCTTGGTGTCATAAGCTCCATCGGTATAAACAGAGTCAATCTGCTCATCTTGTGGAATCTGATCGAGTAAATCACCAAGCACTTGTGAATCACTCACATTATTTGTAGTGAGTTGAATAGCGCGTATTTGAAGGGTTTCAGCATCTATACCAATATGAAGTTTACGCCATTGGCGACGATATTCAGGTCCATATTTCTTCCTTTTCCATTCACCTTCACCTAAAAACTTTAGACCGGTAGAGTCTACCAGCAAGTTAAGCCCACCACTGCTTTTTTGATAATTAATCGCAATATCAATATGTTTTTGTCTTCTGCAAAGCGTACTGTAATCTGGTGCGGTCCAATTTAATCCA
>NZ_SGSS01000106.1:0-439 GCF_004209135.1 Acinetobacter sp. WCHAc060006
CACTTTAAATGGGTTCTAACAGAATGTCGCATAACGTAACTATTATGTTAAATAGCATATCGGGGATTGCGCCCTAGATCGCAACTGCACGTCGGCGCAACTTCACTGGAGAGATTTAGCACAAGTGTAATCTCTCCAGTGAAGTATCCTAAGTAACATAATATACGTTATGCCGAAATCCGTGAGCTTATCTGTGTACTGCAAAACATATTTTCTTTACGACATATAAGATAAATTTTATTAACGATAAATAAGATAAAGATCAAATTGCATATCAAGATATGAAATTTAACTTTAACTTATTTCTCTAAAAATTTAACTTACATGCCTAAAAATATGATTTTCAGCACACTGGCCTTTTTATTCTAAATCCATTCTTAAAAGTATTTTCTTTACGACATTTAAGACATATTTTCTTCACGATAAACAAGACAAAATT
>NZ_SGSS01000107.1:0-430 GCF_004209135.1 Acinetobacter sp. WCHAc060006
AAATAAGCCATTGTTTATTCTTTTTATTTCCAACAAAATTCCAGAACTCATCTACTTCGAGAGATTCATAATGACTTTGCTGAGGCTGAATTTCATAGGTTGATTCAGTTAAAGTACGTAAAACTTTACCGATACTGATGCGCTCAACTTCAGCAATATCTCGTATACCGCTGCCTCTGACCATCAACTGTAATATTTTACGAGTAATACCTGACTTACATCCTAGATAGCTCAGTGCATGATCACCAATAAACTGACGTTTACAGTCTTTGCACTGATAGTTTTGTTTCCCATCTACTTTGATACCATTTTTCTTTATACTATCACTGAGGCAGGTTGGACATTTGATTGCTAGAGTTATTTGCATTTCTCTATTTTATCAAAATCCAATCGGCTTTTTCTTCAGCATACTTTTTGAAACACTACCAAA
>NZ_SGSS01000108.1:0-419 GCF_004209135.1 Acinetobacter sp. WCHAc060006
GATTTTGTCTTGTTTATCGTGAAGAAAATATGTCTTAAATGTCGTAAAGAAAATACCTTTAAGAATGGATTTAGAATAAAAAGGCCAGTGTGCTGAAAATCATATTTTTAGGCATGTAAGTTAAATTTTTAGAGAAATAAGTTAAAGTTAAATTTCATATCTTGATATGTAATTTGATCTTTATCTTATTTATCGTTAATAAAATTTATCTTATATGTCGTAAAGAAAATATGTTTTGCAGTACAGAGGTAAGCTCACGGATTTCGGCATAACGTATATTATGTTACTTAGGATACTTCACTGGAGAGATTACACTTGTGCTGAATCTCTCCAGTGAAGTTGCGCCAATGTGCAGTTGCGATCTAGGGCGCAATCCCCGATATGCTATTTAACATAATATACATTATACGAAATAATAT
>NZ_SGSS01000109.1:0-402 GCF_004209135.1 Acinetobacter sp. WCHAc060006
ATTTGGAAGACAAAAATGACTCACAGAACAAAGTTGAATATTTCTGATGCCAAAACTCATACCAAAACTTTAGTGCCAGCATATCTGATTGTTGTGTGGCAAAACTTTGAAATCTCAGGACAGTCGTAGAATAGAGTAAAGGATAGAGACAAGGTACTGTAGCTGAAGTATCAAACTATAGAACTATGTGATTTTGATTAGAATACTTTTTTGAAAGTTTAATTGTTTTTACGACAAACATTCTAAGTACCAAGAACTTTATGAAGTAAATAGAATATAAACATAAGTGAACTGAATGTGAAATGTTATTTTATATAAGTTATTGATTTTAAGTTAAGCAAGGAGGTTTATGAACTTAAAGTATCATGTACTCAATTTAACATAATAGTTACGTTATGCGAC
>NZ_SGSS01000011.1:0-115295 GCF_004209135.1 Acinetobacter sp. WCHAc060006
GCTTTATTCAAAACACCAAATCTTGGCTCATCAATTTTCTGACATTAATTTCTCAAATAAACTTCGAGTAATTTCTACCATCAATCAATGAAAATAATTTCGATCGATCAACCAGTAAAAATCCACACAAGTTGTTCTTCATAATCTCTTAATGATCTTCTTGTTGGTTCGTCACCAACAAGCTAGGTCGGCTATATTACACTAAATTTATTTAGTGTCAACAAGTAATTCAAATTATTTTAAACTTTCTTTCTAAAACCAAACTTAATCTTTTCAACCAAGTCCTTGTTTTATCAGAAGTTTTAATCTTCATCACCGCCGATGGATGTGCATTCTACAGCATTTCACATCCGTTGCAACCCTATTTTTTATTTTTTTCCATTTATTTTTAAAAAATCCTACCAGGTGTCTTTTTATTGTTCAAATTCGGCTATTTTTACTTGTTTTTAATCAAAACTGGCATTGAATCTGCTTGTTGAAAAGCCGATAGATGATCTTGATGATGCTCTTGCCAATTTAAATTCCGGCAATCAATATATTCGCTATACCCCTCTTCCCCCTCTTCTTGTTCTTCATTCAACTGCAAACGATAACTAAAACTGCCCGCATAACCCGCACCCAAGCCAAATTTAAAATCACCTCGACTTTGTCCTTGCAAGCGAATCTGCATGGTTTCATTTTGCATAAACCATTCAAATTCACGTGGAAGATACATATTACGTGCATTGGGGGTGGTTATTTTGGGATAAACGCGATGTATTCGGAAATGGACTGCTGTATCGAACATCTGATGTTTATTTGCTTTAAGGTCTCTTAAGTAAATACGTGATTGTACAATCTGATTTCGTGCATCCCGTACTTGCATAAACATGAGTTGTCGATCATTGCTTAGATTCAACATGCTCATGCTGTAAAATGCCACAGGAAAATAAGGAAATGCCCTAGCTCTAGCAAACTCTAAAGTTCCGAGCTGTGCAATATCAAAAATTTGCCCTTTATAAACCACTTTACCAGCACATTGGCTTAGCACACTCCAATACTCTGCCATGCCCATTCGTAACTTGGTAATACATGAAACAAGATCCGAACTATTCACCTGTAGATCTAAACTGAGTTCTTGATGTTCGCGCTGAAATTGGAATTTTGGAAATTCACCATATATATCGACATGATCGGCACATTGAATATGTTTAGACGCCAGATGAAATGTCGCCTCTTTTGTATCACACTGAAACTGCCCAACCATGTGTGCACTACAACTGCTCATCAAATAAATTTGGTTGGTTGCATTTTTGGATTTAGCGTGAGCATGATGCAATATCGGTAAATTCAGCTGCCCTAATTGTATAAATAGGTTGAGGTAATGTAAGGGTGCTGGCAAATTTGGGATTTTAAGTGCAATGAGAATGCTTGGATATTTTTGTGTTTGTATATGAAAAGGTAGTTTTTGTTGTTTGCAATAAGGAGCCTGATTCAGCTGTTTGGACTGATCAAAGAAATCTTGAAATAACTGCATATCAAGCTCCTATTGATTTAGATTTTACATTTATAAGGCGCTCTGCTTTCTCGCCATTATGGTTGTAACAAAACCTGAAAGTGCATAAATGACTGCAATCACCAGTACGCCAACAGGAATATTATAAGTTACTGCAGCTAAAACAAATACCACGATTGGCAACACTGCGAAAGGGACGCGTTTACGGTCTACTGTTTTAAATGAATAGTATTTAATATTTGAAATCATCAGTAAGCCAACGGCAATAATCACCACAGCGTTGAGTGTTTGAATACCCGCTTCACGCAAATCAAAAACTGCAGGGAAATCACGGGCAACCAAGACCAATGAAATAATAATAACGGCGGCTAATGGACTGGCTACACCAATAAAATAGCGTTTATCGACCACACCAATTTGCACATTAAAACGTGCTAGGCGGAAAGCCGCACAGGCGGTATAGACAAAGCATGCAGCTAAGCCAATACGTCCAAGATCGTGCAAGCTCCAGCTATACATTAAAATCGCAGGTGCCACGCCAAATGCAAGCAAGTCAGATAGTGAATCAAACTGTTCACCAAATGGACTTTGCGCGCCAATAGCACGAGCAACTCGGCCATCTAAACCATCTAATAGTGCGGCAATAAAAATAGCATACACCGCTTGAGTGTAATCACCATTCATACTGGCAATAATTGAATAGAAACCTGATAACAACGCTGCGGTTGTAATCAGGTTCGGCCACAGATAAATACCTCGACGTTTGACTTTCTGTCCTTCATGGGTATGTTCTTCTTCCTCCACCTCAAAAGTAATGCCATCAAAGGCACTTTCATCTTTAGTAGAAGCTTCCCGTTCAGGTTTATTTATATTTGTCATTCTTCGATCCTAACTGTGACCTTTTGTCTTACTTAAATATTGTGTAGCGTCTGGCTTATTCGCCAACCAACCAACGTACAGCAGCATGACCACCACTTTCACTCATGCGAAGGTGTGGGAATAACCATTGTAATGCCTCATCTGCATCTTCTGAGAATTTCCAAGGTGGGTTAATCACCAATAAACCACAACCATTTAAGCCCACTGGTGTGTCATCTGGCCATACGCAAACTTCACATACCAACTGACGGCGAATACCCGTTTTGTACATTTTCTTTTCAAAACGTTCAATCATGGCGCGGTCTTTAATTGGATACCACACTGCGAAAACGCCTGTCGGCCATTTTTTATAAGCAGCAACCAATAATTCTACCAATTGTGGGAAATCTTTTCGTTCCAATTCGTAAGGCGGATCAATCATCACCAAGCCACGTTTCTCTTTTGGTGGAATAACACCTAAAAGACCTTCGTAAGCATCGCGCTCATGCAAGCCCGCACGTTTATCAAAAATATTGTGGCGTAACTGTTGAAATACATCACGTTGCATTTCAAAAATAGTGGCCTTGTCGGTTTCACGCATGCCTTCAAGCGCAAACCAAGGTGAGCCTGGATAAGCACCTTTGCCAAAATTTTCACGCATTTTTTCAACAATTTTTAAATATTGTTGCACGCCCTCTGGCGCATTACGCTTAATTGAATCATCTAGTTTGACCAGACGATGAATACCATTTAAAAACTCACCTGATTTTTGTGCTTCAGAGGTTGATAAATCATATTTACCTGCACCACCATGGGTATCTACATAGCGATAAGGTTTGTCTTTCGCATTCAGCCGACTCAATAACTGAAGCAATAAAACATGCTTCATAACATCGGCAAAGTTGCCTGCATGGAAATGGTGACGGTAGTTCATGTTTCTAAAATTCCTAATATCAACGGCTATTTTAGCATGAAAAATAGTTTCATTCCGATGCTATTCTTCTACTAGAATACATCGCTATTTTCTGACGATCATTAGGCTGTTTTATATGGATGCAATGCATCTCCCAAAGTCTTGGCCTGTTGAGCAAATTTTAGATAATTTAGCTCAACATGGCTTTGCAATTATTGACCAAGCATATTCACCTGAATACACAGGCGCATTGGTCCATGAATGTTCAACGCATTTAAATGAATTCCGCGATGCGGCCATCCAAAATGGCGTAGTCTCTAACATCCGCAGTGACCATATTTTATGGATTGATCAGCAACTCAAGGTCGCACAACAACATATTCAAGCTTTAAACGCCCTTTCACAACATTTGAATCAGGCGTTTTTTTTGGGCATTAAAGAAGCTGAAGCGCACTTTGCTTGCTATAACGCAGGTGAATTTTATGCATTACACCGTGATAACCCACAAGGTAAAAATGGACGTATGATTTCTACTGTCTATTATTTGCATGAAGCATGGGAAAATGACTGGGGCGGAGAACTACGCCTGCAAGATAAAAACAATCAATGGCATATTATTCATCCAGAGCCAAATCGTATTGCCATTTTTCAAAGTGATTTGCTCCACGAAGTATTAGAAGCCAAACATCAACGCCTTTCTATTACGGCGTGGCTTAGAACAGACCAGCCACTTTGGTAAGCACAAAACTTTAAATTTAAAAATTCATCCTCATATATGCTTCATTGCAAACATGAGGATGCCACCAATGCGTGACCTAACCAAAGACATCATTCAACGTATTGGTGAAACTGATCAATTGTATTTACAAGGCAATCAACCCGAACTGGCTTTAGAACGTGCTGACTTGCGCTTACAGTTGGTCACCTTAAGCCGTGTACGCCAAGAGCAAATCCATTTCCTACAAGAAGCGGTCGTGCTCTTAGAGCAAGGCCGCCTTGAATTCGAAGAAATGCCTCTGAGCTTATATATCGACTTGTCTTTACACTTGGCTAAAGCCTATATGCTGTATTTTGAAGTAACACGTGAAGAGCGCTTTGCCGTGATTACCCAACAAATCTTAAAGCCTCTTGCACACGATGATGATGGTGATATTTACTTTTTTTTGGCCTACGCAGCAGCTTCAAAAAATGAACCTGCTATGACACGCCACTGGCTGACTAAATATGCCAAAACCAATGCTTTTGACTTACAACTGATGCAAACACATCCTGCATTTGATACTTACCGTGCCGAAGCGTGGATGGAGAAGATTGTAAAAAGTCGCTTGCATTAAATGATGCATAAACTTCTGTAGATGCAAAAGCAAAAAGCCTCAATAAAAATTGAGGCTTTTTTTAAGTCGAAATTAAATTATACCGCTTGGAGTCTATAGGCATCTAAATGGAGTTGTTGATTCAGCTCGTCTACCCAAATGGCCCAATCATCATCTTGTACCAAATGACTGATTAACAGCGCACGCTGCCCCTTATTCCAAAATGGCGCATCATGTAGTGACACATTGGCTGCAAGCTGATGTGTACGCACATAGAGTTCAATAGCAGCAGGACTATTGGCCAAACCGAGCTGCGAAAATAGAAGTTCTAAGGATGGTTTGTTCTTCATGAGCTTTCGCCCTCCTTATCAGCTTAATTGTCATTTATTATTGAATTAACTTATAAGATATCTCAAAAAAAACCTAGTCATAAAACTAGGTTTGTTGTTACTTTTTGTGAGCACTTTTTAATCAGCATGCAATTGCTCATTCAGTTGATCAATAACCATCGCCCACTCATCATCTTTTTTCCAATGGCTAATTAAAAAGTCACGTTGTGATTGAGTCCAGAAATCGGCCTGATGCATAGGAACTTCAAGCGTCAGCTGATGTGTTTGAATAAATTGCTCAATAGCCTCTGGCGAGCTGTCTAAGCCCAATTGCTGAAATAATAATTCTTGGGTTACATCCATATCTAACATGGGAATTTTCCTGTTGTTTTATTATTTTTAACTTAGCATGTTCAACCCTCGGCTTCTGCTGATATTGCTCAACGCATTGTTATTTTTTGTGCATAAAAAAAACGCTCCGAATGGAGCGTTTTTTCTAACTTAATCTAAGTGATTAAATTATTTGATCATGTCAGCAACTGCTGCACGTTCTTCTTCAAGCTCATTAAGAGTGAAGTTGATACGCTCACGGCTGAATTCGTCGATTTCAAGACCTTGAACGATTTTGTATTCGCCATTTTCGCAAGTTACAGGGAAACCGAACATTACGCCTTCAGGGATACCGTAAGAACCGTCAGAAGGAATACCCATAGTTACCCATTCGCCGTTTGTGCCAAGAGCCCAATCGCGCATGTGGTCGATTGCAGCGTTTGCAGCAGAAGCAGCAGAAGACAAACCACGAGCTTCGATGATCGCAGCGCCACGTTTACCAACAGTTGGAAGGAATACGTCTTTGTTCCAAGCAGCATCGTTGATTTTGTCTTTTAAACTTTCGCCGTTTACTGTAGCAAAACGGTAGTCAGCATACATTGTTGGAGAGTGGTTACCCCAAACTGTCATTGTTTTGATGTCAGAAACTGCAACGCCAGCTTTTTGAGCTAATTGAGTCAACGCACGGTTGTGGTCAAGACGTAACATAGCTGTGAAGTTTTTCGCAGGAAGATCTGTAGCAGATTTCATAGCAATGTAAGCGTTAGTGTTCGCAGGGTTACCTACAACAAGAACTTTAACGTCACGGCTAGCAACTTCGTTAAGCGCTTTACCTTGACCGATGAAGATTTCACCGTTTACTTTAAGAAGGTCAGCACGTTCCATGCCAGGACCACGTGGACGTGAACCTACAAGAAGAGCGTAGTCAGCATCTTTGAATGCAACTTTAGGATCATCAGTACCGATCATGCCTTCTAGAAGAGGGAATGCGCAGTCATCAAGTTCCATCATTACGCCTTTAAGCGCTTGTTGAGCTTTCTCAACTGGAATTTCTAATAATTGAAGGATAACTGGTTGGTCTTTACCCAACATTTCACCGCTTGCGATACGGAATAATAAGCTATAACCGATTTGACCAGCTGCGCCAGTAACGGCAACACGAACTGCTTGCTTCATGTAATTATCTCCAATTGAGGAAGGTCATAATGATTAAATAGCTGTTCTATCTAATCTTAATAATCATAAACGGCAAAGATTGTACTCCAATCTTTTGGCAGTTGCATGTAAAAGAGAATGCTTTTCAACAAAAGTATGATAGGAAATATAAATAAAATAGCAATAAAGGCTTAAAAAGAACCTTTAATTGTGAAAGTTGCAGGGCAATTATTTTGTACGTTTTTCGGACAAGCCTTGTAATGCCCATTGTTTTGATAGCAAATTTTAATTTCTGTCAAAATGCTATTCGTTTTGTTCTGCTGGCAACTAAACTCAAATCCTTGGGTCGGCAAACCGGGGTTCAAACGCAACATACGGCTGCGCAAAACCGCTGCTTGCATCACACGGGTCTCTTGGCTGGTTAATTCATCAGGAATTTTGAGCTTTTCCGCATAGTTAATCATCATACGAAAATATTGATTGGCTGGCATAGGCACACAGCCCCCAACGCCTTGCCACAATTGTTTACGTGCATTTTCATCAGGCATGACTCGCGCAACCACTTTCGCTTGAATCGGAGGTAAATTTAAAACCGTATGACTCGTACAATTACGCTGCGCCGCCACTTCAGGATAAAGCCCAAGAACATTCAGGGAATAGCCCTCTAAACATTTGCGCTTTTTATTACGCTGAGGGTCAAGCGAGCATGCTGCAGGCACAAGCTGAATTTCCATAACATAACCCGCTGGTGCTGGGCTTGCATGTACAACTGCAGTACATATTCCCATACCCGCGATGCCATAAAAATATCGCAACAACTTGTTAGCATTCAACCTGCTTAACAGCATTTATGTTGTCCCCAGTTTTTTTAAATTTTTGGCGCCATTGACACAGGTATTATTGCGAATTTCTCAATGGAATCGTTTGCATACGCTGTCCAATCGTTTGTGATCCTTGCCCCAATAAGATACCGTAATGAGTCGCATTCGTCATTACATGTTTGACATAATCACGGGTTTCAGTGAGTGGAATCGTTTCTGTATATTGGTCAGCGGCAATCGGTTGTCCATCGGGTTGCCAACGTCGAGCACGATTTGGACCTGCATTATAGCCTGCTGTAGCAAGCACTGGACTATTGCTCAATTGACGTTGAATCATTGATAAATAGAAGGTGCCATAACGCACATTGGTATTCATGTCACTTAAGGCCGCAGGGTTATAGGTTTCCCCCATTTGGCGTGCCACCAGTTTGGCGGTATCCGGCATAATTTGCATGAGACCACCCGCACCAACATGGGAACGTGCACCAGTGACAAAACGACTTTCTTGACGCATTAAACCATACGCCCAAGCAGGATCAATGCCTGCATTTTGGCTATGTGCAACCACATAAGAACGGTGTGGCATCGCATAACGATAACCATAATTGTGTTTGGTTGTCGTACGATCTGCCGCATAAATGGCACGGTCATACCACCCCATATCGGTAGCACGTTTAGCTGCAGCCAAAATCAAACCATCATCATGTCGCAAATAAGCCTGTCGCACGGCCCAGTTCCATTCACGGTTCACAAAACTGTCCGAAGCACCAACGTTACGTAAAGCAAATGCACGGCGGAAGTGAATATCCTGACTCAAGCGCACTGCATCTTGATTGGTCGCTTCGCTATAGGCTGGAATATTATTATAGGCCTGCCCAATTCGGTCTTTGGCTAATAAATTATGGTAATCATCACCAACGGACAATTGGCGATAAATATCTTGCGCTGCTTTTTTAGATTTTGAATCAGTTTGTTGTTCGTACGCACGTGCTAACCAATACTGCCAACGGTCTTCTTGACGTTGAGTTACACTCATTCCCTCAATGGCACGAAGCAGACTATTCCAGCCATTAAAACGAATCGCTTGGCGTGCGTAAATTTCAGCTTCTTCAGGGCTCAGCGGTAAACCGTAACTGGCATCATAAAAATCGAGTACTTCACGATTAAAATTATTTTTCATCACCGTAGTACCACCGACATAAGCCACTGCACGGTACACAGCCTTTTGAGCATCTTCAGGTAATCCTTCTGCAGCACGACGCGCAGTCGAGAATGCAACATTTAAATCACTATCTGCTAAACGACCAATGGCATAAATAATATAGGCTTGATCTTCTTTGGTTGCTTTAGGTGCATTCCATAAATAGTTTAAAGCATTGGCTTGAATACTATTGAGCTGCGCCAAACTCAAATTGATGCCAATCGTTTGCGCTGTGGCAATGGCTTGACCTGGTTGACCTGCGCGTAACTGCCCCCACAAACGTTGCTGACGATCTTGTGTCGTCATAAGTGGGCTAGAGAGCATCATCCGCCCTAAGCCTGTACACGAATCAGGTTGCGAATTGGTAGTGAGCCATACATCTTTATATTCGGCAAAGACCAATGGATCGCCTGATTTAGCACGAACTTGTGCCATAGCACAGCTTTCTGCTTGGTCAGGATTACTGACATATTGTAAAACTGGCTGAGCCGAAGCAAAGTCTGCCATTTTGACTTTTTCTTCAACATAATCTGCTGACAGTTTTTCTGCCATCGCAGACTGAGGATAACGCTGTGCAAAGTTCGTAATTGAACTGGTCGGTTGCGAAGCTAAATTGGTATTGAGCATCCAATATTCAGGATAATAACCCAATGCATCGTTTTGCATTTGAGATTGGTATTGTTGCAATAACGAAATATTACCGGCATTGGCTGCACGTAGTGCATCATTAAACTGTTCGTCTGCGGCTTGTGCAGAAATGCTGGCACACGCGGTCGCGACACCTAAGGCAAGTAATGGATAATAATTTTGAGATTTGAAAATTCGATTTAGCATCTACGACTTGCCTTCTATTTCTTGCATCGTTTTATGACATCGCCCATGACATTTTTGGTGCTCATGTTTAAATTTAGCTATGCAGCTACATTTGCAGTTTTCAACCAGTTTAATAAGTCTAAACCAACGATATTGTTCTGTTGTGTAACCTTATGATTAAACAATATTAATTTTCAAACATTTTTCGTTCACAAATCAATATTGATCATTGGTTATTTTAAACTATAAGTTTAGCTCGAATTACTGTTAAAATACGGCCCTTTCAAAATTTCCTTATACAGAACTTCGCCACTTAGCGCCAAATTGCGTGCAAAGCAGCCAATAATGTATATCTCAAATCTATCCTAGGAGCCTGCATGACGGTTCAAACCTTCATTCCAAATGCTGCCCCAGCTGCCTCAGAAAACACTGTCTCCCAGCCACAGCACACCCCAGCGAACGATACAGCAGTGAAAAAACTGTACATCGAAACGCAAGGGTGTCAGATGAATGAGTATGATAGTCACCGTATGGCTGACCTGTTAGGCGACTCACACGGTTATGTACTAACCAAAGATCCAAAAGATGCCGATATTCTATTAATGAATACCTGTTCTATTCGTGAAAAAGCACAAGAAAAAGTGTTTTCTGAATTGGGTCGCTGGCGCAAACTGAAAGAAAAAAATCCAGACTTAATTATTGGTGTGGGTGGTTGTGTTGCTTCACAAGAAGGCGACAACATTCAAAAACGTGCCAATTATGTCGACATGATTTTTGGTCCACAAACCTTGCACCGTTTACCTCAAATGCTTGATCAACATTTTGAGCAAGTTGAAAAGCCGAAAAAAGAAAAAATTAAACTGGTGGATATTTCTTTCCCAGATATTGAAAAATTCGACTTTTTACCTGAACCACGTGTGGAAGGTTACAAAGCTTTTGTTTCCATCATGGAAGGCTGTTCTAAATACTGCTCATTCTGTGTTGTACCTTATACACGCGGTGAAGAAGTTTCTCGTCCACTCGATGACGTATTAGCAGAAATTGCAACACTGGCTGAAAAAGGTGTGCGTGAAATTTCACTATTAGGTCAAAACGTCAATGGTTACCGTGGTGAAACCTTCGAAGGTGAAATTTGCACATTTGCAGATTTACTACGTTTGGTTGCAGAAATTCCGGGCATTGGCCGTCTGCGCTATACCACTTCTCACCCGCTTGAATTTAACGACGACTTAATTCAATGCTACCGTGATTTACCACAAATGGTTTCGCACCTTCATTTACCCGTACAAAGTGGGTCAAATGATGTGTTACAAGCCATGAAGCGTAACCACACCATTGATGTGTATATCGAAAAAATTGCCAAACTGCGTAAAGTTCGTCCAGATATGCATTTATCCAGTGACTTTATTATTGGTTTCCCTGGCGAAACAGATGAGAACTTTGAAGAAACCTATCAATTTATTAAAGATATGGACTTTGATCACTCCTACAGTTTTGTCTATTCAAAACGCCCAGGTACGCCTGCAGCAGAGCTTGAAGACACCACTTCTGAAGATGTGAAAAAAGAACGTTTGGCAAAAGTTCAAGACTGGATTAAACAATCAAGTATTGATAAGACCAATGCGATGTTGGGTAGCATTCAACGTGTGTTGATTGAGTCTGTTTCAGAAAAAGATCCAAACTTACTGATTGGTACTGCAGATAACACTCGTTTAGTGGGCTTTATTGGTGATCCAGCTTGGGTGGGTCGCTTTGCAGAGATTGAAATTACCGACATCAAAACTTTGAAGTTTGTTTACGGTGAACTCTTGAATCTTGAGCCTGACGTGGCGTAATGTAGAGGTATTCGCTAGACAACTTAAAGGAATACTCTTGACTGCAGCGATTCGACGTACAGTAACATTTCCTGGTATTTCAGTTGACCGTTTACAAAGCATGCTTGGTGCATATAACGGTCACCTGAAACAAATCGAACAACGTTTAGAAGTCCAAATTGCTCACCGAGGCGATGCCTTTTTTGTCGATGGTGATATTAATGCGGTCGAGCGAGCTGAAGGCTTGCTCCACCGTCTCTTTGAAGAATCCGAAAGCACCGCACAAATTACCGCAGATACCCTTCACCTTATGATTCAAGGCAGTCAAACTGACCGTGAAATTCAAGAAGATTTTGATGATCAGGAACATACTGGCTTAGAAGACGTTTATTTACAAACGCGTAAAGGCCGTATTAACCCTCGCGGTGCAAATCAAAAACGCTATGTACAGCGCATTTTACAAAGCGATATTTCTTTTGGTATTGGCCCTGCAGGTACGGGTAAAACCTATCTTGCAGTTGCTGCCGCCGTTGATATGCTCGAACGCAACGAAATTCAACGTATTTTATTGGTGCGCCCAGCCGTTGAAGCGGGTGAAAAACTGGGTTTCTTACCCGGTGATTTAAGCCAAAAAATTGACCCGTATTTGCGCCCTTTATATGACGCTTTATATGAAATGCTGGGTTTTGAAAAAGTCGCTAAACTCATTGAGCGTCAAGTGATTGAAGTTGCACCCCTCGCTTATATGCGTGGTCGTACACTTAATCATTCATTTGTGATTTTAGACGAAGCACAAAACACCACGCCTGAACAAATGAAAATGTTTTTAACCCGTTTAGGTTTTGGTTCGCGTGCCGTGATTACCGGTGACATTACACAGGTCGATTTGCCTCGTGGCCAACAATCGGGCTTAGCGCATGCGCTTCGCGTGATTGATAAAATCAAAGAAATTCATATTACTCGTTTCCACTCTCGCGATGTCGTTCGTCATCAGCTGGTACAAAAAATTGTCGAAGCGTATGAGGGCTGGGACAGTGAACAACAGCGTTTAAGCGCAGAAGCCCGTGCAGAACGCAAAGCGCGTCAAGAAGCTCTCATTGCAGACAATGACGCCAAAGCCGATGCACAAAATGATGATAATTAAGGATTCATTTTGAAACTTAGCCTCTCCCTACAGCAGGATTTTCAAGCCCCTGAATTGGTATTGAAACGTGCTTATATCAAAAAAGTGGTAGAAACTACCCTTCGCTTTATTGATACCCAAAGTGATTGTGAAATTGGCATTGCCTGTGTAGACAACGAAGAAAGCCATAAACTGAATTTGGAATATCGAAAGAAAGACAAGCCAACCAATGTATTGTCTTTCCCTAGCGATTTACCAGATGAAATGGCTGCCGTCCTAGACGTATTTCCAATTGGTGATTTGGTCATTTGCATTCCCGTTGTACTGCGTGAAGCAAATGAACAACAAAAAGCGCCACTCACTCATTTTACGCACATGCTCGTTCATGGCACCTTGCATTTAATGGGCTATGACCATGAAACTTCTGAAGCCGATGCTGAAGAAATGGAAGCTTTGGAAATCGCAATTTTGGCGAAGCTTGGTTTTGACAACCCTTATTTAGAACAAGATTAAAACCTTAAAAAAGCGAACTTCGGTTCGCTTTTTTAACTTTGAGCTGAATATTCAACATCCCAATACATTAAATACAAAATCGTCAATAATAAGTAGTTAAAACAATGAAATATGTCGTTATTTTTAAAGCTCAGATATTAAATTTTGACGCGAGTTATGATCAGACCGCACAAGCCCTACGAGAAAAAGCCCTGAAACATTTTAACTGCCGCCACTTTGAAGCATTAAGCGAAAATGGGCAGGAAATTGCGTTGTCTTATTGGGACAGCCTTGCTGACATTCGAGCTTGGCATCAAGATGCAGAACATCAAGCCGCCCAGCTTTTAGGGAAAGAAAAATGGTATAAAAACTTTAGTGTCGATATTTGTGAAATTACAAAACAGTATGCCTCATGCTCAGCCACAGCGCACTAAGCCATAGCGACAGCCCCATCAACACTACACGAACGACCAAACCTATCATGACAAATTTAAACCATTCAAAGTGGGTATAACGCACATAGCTTTCGCCAAAGCGTTGCCTCATATTTGCAACTTGCTGACGTACAAATAAAAAATACCACAAGATTAAATACCAGAAAAAAAAGCCATTGACCATTGCGGTATTTGTGGGATAAGCCAAACTACAAATGACCGAGAGTAACCACACAGCTAAACCTGCGATCATCCAATTTTTTGCTTTGCTCGCCGCACCTCGATCATTCAGCTTTTGCGCATTTTTATACAGTAAATAACTACTACATATAGGGCTAACCAGAAGAGCCCAACAACCAGCAGCATTGGGATTCCATAATTTTAACGGCTTTTCTTGTAATTGAATTTCAGACATTGAATTTGCTTTTTCTATTTTAAAAACAAATATATCCTATGTTCTAATTCACTTCAAATTCTGCTTCTGCTGGGTCAAAACGCCATGTTCGCACAACACGAAGTTCAGAGATGTCTTTCATTTTAGAATCGAAATGAGCAAATGGTGCAGCTTTACGTACTGATGCTTTAGCCGCTTCGTCTAAAACAGGATGCCCAGAACTTTCCAGTAAACGAATTGCACGGATCCCCCCACTGGAATTTAAAATCACCATCAATTGCACTTCACCAGCTAAATTTTGTGCACGCGCCTGATCTGGATAGTTTTGGTTGCCATAAAATTCTACTTTTTGGCGGAATTTTTCCATATACGCAGCTGTATCATCTTGCTTGGCTTGCACACCATCAATGGTTTTAATTTTTTGCTGACGACTAAAGTTTTGCTGGCGTTGTAAATATTGCGCTTCAATACTGGCCACCATCGCAGCTTTGGCAGAAAACTGGCTTTGCAATTCTTCAGCTTGCTTTTTACGTTGATTCTCATCGGCCTGTTTTTGCCAACTGAGCGTGGTCATCAGCACTTTTTCTTCAAAGTTCAGTTCACGCTTTTGCTGAATTTTATCTAATGCTTGCTGTGCTTGCTCGCCACTGTCCTGATCAACCATAGGTGCAGGCATGTCAGTCGACATTCGGTGCTTCTCGCGAAACTTACCTGAGCCTTGTTGATCGGCTTGCGCAAGATAATCCGCATCTTCCACAGTCGTATCACTTGGCCGTAGGCTTACAGCAATTTCTTTGGTGGTTTCAAATGTTGCTTGTGGCACACCAAATTGCACCATTAACACCGAGATATGCAACACCGCAGCAGCAGTAAATGCACTGACAAATATTGGATCTTTCCACCACTCATTTTGCAACGGTTTGAATGTCTTTTTCTTCAGCATCACATTAATACGACAATTTGCCGAGTTCCCCAACAAGCATAAAAGAGTATAAAATAAACCTGGTTTTCATATTTTTATGAAAGCGAGAGGTTCATCAACAAATACACAACACATGACTCTGTGCACTTTAAAATCCTAAAAATGGTGCAATTTATTTTGCTAAACTGCAAGAAAGAAAACTTGTATTTTTTCAATTATTCGACAAGATACACTCCGCTAAAAAGCTTATTTGCCAGGATGCTTTCAATATGCAAACGCTTATTTCCAATATTTCTAAACGTATACGTCAGGTCTATCTACGAGCGGAAGGATTTATTGAAGACGAGCGCGAGTTTCCACTTTCTCAAGTTTTTTTAAATGCGACCTTTCAACGTTTTGTTACTGACAACGTCAAAATGCTCCAAGACTTGCATGCTGATTTGCATGATGATTGGTTACGTTTATATGCCACACTCAATTATAACGGTTTAGAAATTACGCTTACAGTTGACCTAAAATTGGTGCAAATGGAGCTTAACAAAACCACCCAATTAATTGTGTTTGAACAAATTAGCGACACCAAAGTTTTAGATGCCAAATACCCCAATATTTTTTATAAATTGGGCGTGAAATTTGCGCTGTTTTTCTATCAAAAAGTATTGAACGATGACCCACTCGGTATGATTTTAGAGAAACTGAATGTTATTAAAGTCAAAGATGATCTCTTGCATTTGGATTTGAACCGCTGGCTTGGCAAAAGCCGTTCGATTATTGACACCTTATCCAAAGTCCATGTCAATCATGCCATGCTCAGAGAAGCTGAATTGGTGGTGATTGGCAACGTCAACATTGCTGCTTTATTTAGTAAAATGGCAGCAGAACGGATAGAAGATTGGGACGAAGCACCAGAGTCCGATAGCGAAGTCACCCCGATCCAACAAAAGAGCAAATAACAGCAACTCGAACCAAAAACTGGTGTTAAAAATAAGCAGAAAATTACATTTCTTACGATATTTCGCTTATTTCTCCACAATCAAGGCGCATAATTCTATTTAATCGCAGAATATTCTGCACAAAATACAAGGCTTAAAAGGAAAGAATACTGATGGCTAAATATGTGATGAAAACTTTTGGCATCGCAGCAGCTGTATCGACTGCAGTCCTTTGTTCAGGATTTGCAAGTACAGCTTTTGCCATGAGTCCCTATCAAGCAAGTTACCAATTTAACTATAACGGCAAAAACGTCGGCTCTGCCTCACGTAATTTGGCGCAGTCAGGTAATAATTGGACCTATGTGTTTGCAGCCAAAGCCGTTGGCATGGCGTCTGCGACTGAGACCAGTAACTTTAGCTTTAGTAATGGCAACATTAATTCAAAAAGCTTTAGCCGTACCAGCAAAATCCTGATTCATAACAATACCATGAGTATTAACTTCAACCCGAACAGCAAAACGATCAACACAAAAAAAGATGATAAAGCTCGTTCGTTTGCATGGCAAAATGGTGTGTTAGATGAACTGAATGCTGAACTGCAAATCCGTGAGGATTTGAAAAATGGCGGTTTAAAATCTAAATACTACTTAGCTGATGCTAAAGAAGTAGAAGCACGTCGCTTTGTCAAACAAGGTAATGAGTCAGTTAAGACCACTTATGGAACTTTCGATACTATTAAAGTCGTGATGCAACACGATAAACCAGGTCGCGAAACAATTTTCTGGCTTGCACCGAAATTGGATTATCTTCCTGTAAAAGTGAGCCATGTCGATCAAAAAACATCATATTCTTTACTTTTGACAGGCTATAAGGGTCCAACTAAGTAAGTAAATTAGCCGATTTTGCTTGCATTTTCTGCGGTGCTTTTTAAAATACGCTTTTGCTTTAATGAGCACCCGCTCTTGAGGATTCTCCCGTGCATGCACTAGAACAGAAAATCTTAGCCGAAGGTATCGTTCTATCTGATGAAGTTTTGAAAGTCGATTCTTTCTTAAACCACCAAATTGACCCCGTAATGATGCAGCAAATTGGTCAGGAATTTGCACGCTTATTTAAAGATGCGGGCATTACTAAAATTATTACGATTGAAGCTTCAGGTATTGCACCTGCAGTGATGGCTGGTTTAGAGCTTGGTGTTCCAGTTATTTTTGCACGTAAATATCAATCTTTAACTTTAAAAGATGATTTATACCGCTCAAAAGTATTCTCTTTCACTAAACAAATTGAAAGCACCATTGCGATCTCTAAAAAACATATCTATGCTACAGACAAAGTTTTAGTGATTGATGACTTCTTGGCAAATGGCCAAGCAGCCTTAGGTCTTGCTGACTTAATTCATCAAGCCGAAGCATCTGTTGTTGGTATTGGTATTGTGATTGAAAAATCATTCCAACCAGGTCGCGATATTTTGCTTGAAAAAGGTTACCGTGTTGAATCATTGGCACGTGTTAAATCTTTGAGCAATGGTACTGTTGAATTTGTTCGTGACTAATTCAAAGACCATAAAAAAAAGCGCCATCTGGCGCTTTTTTTACATTTACAATTACTGTTTTTTCCAAACATGTTCGTTAATTTGTACAGGATTTGGAATTAACTTTAATTCGGAGAATAGGTCTGCAATTTTTTGCTGATCTTTTATCACATCGTCATTCAAATAATAGGTTTGAACCGTATCTGGGCGCTTGGAAAGTACTTTTTCAGCCACGGTACGATCAATGCCTGTGCTTTCTGCCAAAATTTGAATCGCTTCTTGTGGATGTGCCTTAATCCATTCATCTGTTGCATTTAATGTATCAACAATTTTTTGAGCATCTTTTGGATGTGCTTTTAAAAATTGTGGTGTAGATAAATAAAAACTATAAACTGAATGTAATTGTGACGAATCAAAAATAACGCGGGTATCCCCTTTTAGCGCAGCAGCACTTGCATACGGATCCCATACAGCCCACGCATCAATTGAACCTTTATCTAAAGCTGCTCGTGCATCTGCAGGTGTTAACCAAATAGGCTGAATATCTTGCCAAGACAAATTGGCTTTATTTAAAACCTGTGCCACGAAATAATGCGCACTTGAGCCCTTAGTTAAAGCAATACGCTTGCCCTTTAAGTCTGCTAAATTTTGAATTGTGCTGTTTTTAGGCACTAACAAATCATGTGAACTTTTAGAGTTAATTTCATAACCTAAATAATCAATGGGTTTATTTGCAGATAAGGCAAAAATAACAGGCGTATCCCCTGTATAACCAAAATCAATTGCGCCTACATTGAGTGCCTCTAAAGTTTGTGGTCCCGCAGGAAATTCCTTCCATTCAACTTTTACATTTGGAAATGCCTGTTCAAAGGCTTGTGTCTTTTTGGCTACAATTAATTTGAGTGCTGCTTTTTGATAGCCAATATTCAATTGCTTCAAAGATTGTTCTGAAACTTGTTCTTGATTCGTCGTTTTATTTTTTTGATCACAAGCAATCAACCCCAAACTTATACTGATCGCGGCAACAGATGCCAGAATTTTTTGCATGTAGTATCCAATATATTCTTGAAAAATTTATACTGCACACCTTAGCGAGTTTCAGTTTTCAGCTGAAATCATTTTTTATCACAACTAAATCTCAGAAATTAATTTAATATTACAAAATTGCTGAATATAAATTTGGTCGTTTAGGTCAGCATAAGTCAGTGAAAAACCTGTTTTAATAACAACTGAAATCAATACGATTGTGTAGATGGATCTAGATCACACTCTCAAGAATGAATGAGCTCAACACTATGAATGAACTTCCCACTGTACAATGCCTAAAATGCGCTTCAAACGACGTCGAAGCACGTAATCACGAACAAACCCTACAAAAAATTGGTGGCGTTTTACTTAGTGGCGCAGGCACTGCTGCTGGTACAGTCGGAGGCGCAGCCTCAGGGGCATCTATAGGCGCAGCCATTGGCGGCGTAACAGCTGGGCCTTTGGGTGTAATTATGGGTGCAACAATTGGTACATTCGTGGGTGCAATTAGTATAGGCGTAACAGGTGGCTTTTTAGGACATCGTGTCGGTAAAAAAGCAGGCCAAATAGTCGATAAAAATATCTTCCTCGACTATCAATGCAATGCCTGTAAACACCGTTTTGCTGTACAGCATGCTGTGCAAATTAACAAAGAATAACGCGTACACCCATAAAAAAGCGCTCAAAGAGCGCTTTTGGGTTATTTTTTTACACTACTCGCTGTTGCATGCGGTGGTTCAGCCTGCGTCGTCACTGGCTGTTGTGTAGTTGTTTGTTGCTTTTTTTCAGGCGGAAATTCAAAACTATGTAACACACTCATTGCAAATGAAGCAGAAGAAACTGTGAAAGTTAAAAAAACACCAAAAGTAAACCGAAGAGAAGAAGACCACATAAAAGACCCCAAATTTAAAAATATGCGAAAAGCCAATCGGCTTGCATAGATAAGTACAAAAAGCATGTGTATTAAATGTGATCTAGTCGTCTTTTTACATCCCTCAAAATAGGTATATTTCAATCTATAACAATGAGATATTTTGTTTTTATATTTAAATTTTTACAAATATAACTGCTACTTGTATAGTAATAACTTTGCCTGTAGATCATTCAAACAGGCAAAGTTACAGGTTTTAGCCCACCAGCTTTTGTACTACTTGTGCCAAACGTTTACCTTGCTCTTCACACAAGATTTTTTCATCTTGACTGATAGATAAATCATGACGTGGCCCACTCACATGACTTGCCCCATACGGCGTACCACCAGTTTTCGTATTCGACAGCGCTGGGGCTGAATTGCTTAAGCCTAAAATCATCATGCCGTGGTGGAATAATGGTGGAAGCATAGTTAACAGCGTGCTTTCTTGACCACCATGCATTGAACCTGACGACGTAAAGACACACGCGGGCTTGCCATGCAATGCGCCATTTAACCAAAGGCTGGTGGTTTGATCGAGGAAGTATTTCATTTCCGATGCCATATTGCCAAAACGGGTTGGTGAACCCAAAGCCAACCCAGCACAATTGGCCAAATCATCCAAGCTACAATAAATATCCCCTTCTTCTGGAATGCTGGCTGCAGCTACAGTCACCACGGTGGACAATTGAGGAACTGTGCGAATTTTTACTTGCATGCCTGTAGACTCAATACCATTTGCAATCAAGTGTGCCATTTCTTTGGTTGCGCCATTTTTACTGTAATACAGAACTAAAATATAAGGTTGCATGGTGATTTAGGCGGTGTAATTAAAAAATAAACTATACGGTATTTTGTCCAGTTTTTGGTTAAGCTTAGAGCCGAATATTGAAAAATGATGATTAGAACAATTGAGGCTGTAATTTATGATTGCCGAATATTTCAAGAAACTTCCCTTTTATGACAAAAAATGGTTTCAGTTTGTTTTATTCGTTATACGGCGTTTTGAAGCCGATCGTTGTCGTGAACAAGCAGGTTCTTTGACCTATACCACGCTGTTTGCTGTCGTGCCGATGCTGACAGTATTTTTGGTGATTATCTCTTCCATTAAAGCACTTGAACCTGCGCGCCAACAGCTCCAGCAACTGATTTATAGTAATTTTTTACCTAAAACAACCATTGCCTTTGATAAAGCACTCAATGCATTCACTGATAAATCGAGTAATTTAACCGTTATTGGTATTCTATTTTTATTCATCACTACCGTGATGATGTTGACCAGCATTGAAACTGTGTTTAACCGCATTTGGCGTGTAACCGAAACCCGTGGTGGTATTTTAGGCTTTATGCGCTACTGGACCATTATTTCACTAGGCCCAATCTTGTTGGGCAGCGCATTTGTCATTTCGTCTACCATGGCCTCGCTAAATGTTCTTAACAATAACTTTGCAGGCTATGAACTTGATGGTGAGTTTATATTGTGGCTCATCTCATTTGGTTTAACCATTTTAGGATTTTTCATCTTAAATTGGACCATTCCCAATCGGAATGTACCTCTAAAAGCAGCCTTAATTGCAGGCTTATTTAGCGCAACCGTATTTGAACTCCTCAAAAATCTATTTGGGTTTGTAATGAGTAACTTCACCAGCTATGAACTCATTTATGGTGCATTTGCAGCGATTCCTATTTTCCTGCTGTGGATTTTTTTATCTTGGAATATCGTGTTGTTGGGGGTAGAAATCAGTTATGCACTTACCGCCTTTGATGCCGATGCAAGTCGTGACCGCAAACGCCATCCAGTAATTATGTTGCTGGATCTGCTCGAGCTGTTCTATCAAAAGCAAAAAGTTGGTCTGAGCGTTAGTGAGTCCGAAGCTTTGGAAGTGTTAGGTCGTGATGAAATTGGTCGCTGGCCGAGCTATGTCAAATTACTCGAAAAACAAAATTTGATTACCCGTACAGATACCAATAACTTTGTACTCGCACGTAATCTGGCACAAATTGATTTTTGGACTTTTTACTCACAGCTTCCTTATCCACTGCCACATCGTAAAGATATTGGCAATATTCATGCAGATGATGAATGGATGGAAAAAATTGGCCCAGCTTTGATTGAGTCCGATGATTATTTAGCGGCTAAATTGGCCATTCCGTTATCGACGATTTTGGAATCTAAATAAATACTCAGCCTATTGAATCAAAAAGCCTCATGGATTGAGGCTTTTTGATTATTTCGTAGCTTTACATCACTTTTTAGCAACTTGGCTGTTTTGCGCGCCCAGATAAACTCACAATCAGCACGCCAAGCATTACCATACTGGTACCAATAATAAAGGCGCGTTCTAAAGGCTCATTTAAAATAACTACACCAAACAGAATACCAAATAGAGGGGTTAAAAAAGAAAAGACCCCTAAACGTGAAGCTAAATATTTTTTAAGCAACCAAAACCAAATTAAATAGCTTGCAAATGAAATCAATACTGCATGAAACAGTAGACTCGTGAGAGTCAGCATCGACCAACGGATTTCGCTTTGTCCCAATATAAATGTCATAGGTAGCAAGCAAATAAAGCCACCGAATAATTGATAAAACAAAGTTTGTGTAGCAGGTGCTTCAGACAAATTTGTTAATCGCACGGCAAGCGTTGTGGAGGCCCAAAATATACCAGCGCATAGGGCCAGTAAGTCACCCAAAATCACATGACTTAAGCTTTGCATTGATGATTCACGCTCACCTCCCAAAAAGGTGGTCACAATGCCTAAAAATGCAATTGCAATACCGCTCCACTGTTTCCAAGTCAGACGTTCTGCGGGTAATTTCCAATGTAAGCCCAATGCCACAAAGATAGGCGCTGTATATAACAAAACAACCGTATGTGAGGCTGTCGTAAAGCGCAAAGCTTCGGCCAATAAACAAAATTCCGTGGCAAATAGACCTGCAACCAATGCCCCTGAAAACCAATACTGGCGTGACCACAAGGACTGCCCCTGCGCTAACTTAATCAGTGGAAAAACCAGCAATGCAGATAAACCTGAACGCAAAGCCATTTGCATCAAAGGTGAAATATCTGCTGCAGCCAATTTCACAACAATCTGTTGTAGCCCCCACAATATACATAAGCCAAACATGATTGATGAAGCTTTGGCATCCAATGCCTGACGTTCTTGCACACCATTTACTCTTTGCTCTAAACCGCAACACAGTAGCACTGTCGTACCTAAAAAACACGAGCCAACACTGACTTTTTAATTTTTTATCACGCGAGCTTTTATTGATAGATCAAATACTTCCGAGCAGATAACGCTTACATAAAACTGTGAACTACCTGAGCAGACCAAGCTGGCTTATTTTATAAAATGAATATGCGCCCATGTACGTGCAATTTGGCGATGCAAACTTACAGTCATCACACCCAACATCACAAAGCCCGTACCCATCAGAAAATTCAGCTCAATCTGTTCATGCAAAAAAACCACACCAAACAGCATGCCAAAAATAGGCGTAAGAAATGAAAATACCCCTAAGCTATTGGCCAAATATTGGCGTAATAACCAAAACCACAGCATGAGGCTAAAAAACGACATGATCAGCACATTAAATAATGTGCTCCCCAAAACCACCCAGCTCCAATGAATCGTACTTTGGCCTGTGATATATGCCAATGGGAGTAAAATTAAAAAACTACCCAGCAATTGATAAAACAGCGTTTGAGTTGCTGGCGCATCTGCCAATTTTGTTAAGCGTAGTGAAATGGTGGTTAAAGCCCACATCATACCCGCCATTAGGGCCAAAAAATCTCCCCAAAGCGCATGTGTTAAATCACCTGCTGTGTCACCACGCCCCATAAAGGACAACACAATGCCTGAAAAAGCGAGGAAAATACCGCCCCATTGAATCAAATTCAATTGTTCTGCTGGCAATTTCCAATGTAAACCCAGCGCAACAAAAATAGGCGCGGTATACAGCAACACGACCGTATGTGAAGCCGTGGTATAGCGTAGCGCTTCAGCCACAAAAAGAAATTCGGCTGAGAATAAAATAGCCAGCCACAGACCAGGAAGCAGATAGTCTTTATGATATAAATCTGAAAAGTGCTTCAGACGAAGTAATGGAATCACCAACAGAACGGATAAACCTGAACGAAGCGCAATTTGCATAATCGGGCTAATATCGGGCGCGGCCCACTTCAGCACGACCTGCTGAATTCCCCAAATCATACACAATAAAATCATCCAACCCGATGCTTGTGCATCGAGTGCTTTACGCTGTTCCACGGCCATTGCTCAAAACTAAAAGAGCCTGCTACTATAGACCTGTCACAAATCAAATATATAGTTTAAAACAGACAAGTCATTATTGAATTCAGGCAATTTCCAACATGCCAAATCGCACTAATGCATCACGCCCTTTGGGCATGCAACTCAAAACCAATGACCATATAGACGCTGCACTTTGGATTAGCTTCCGAGATGACCCAGCGCAATCCATTTACCCCACACATGGCCATGCATGGGGTGAGTTTATTTATGCCTTTGACGGCATTATGGAACTCAATATTGATCAAATTGATTATATCACCCCACCACCGCACGGCATTTGGTTGCCTCCAAACGTCAAACATAGTGGCTTAAATCGTACGGCGGTGTCTCATGGCACACTGTATATCCATGAAAGCCTATGTCAGGACTTACCCCAACAAGCAGGTATTTTACTAAGCTCGCCTTTGGTTTCTGCCCTATTTGAACATTTAAGACAAACACCAAATGCTGTATCCAACGCCGAACACCAACGCTTACTCACTGTACTGGTCGACCAACTTAAACATGCCCAATTGGTCAGCAGTTATTTGCCTCATTCTGAGCATCCGACACTGCAAGCCTTACTCAATGATTTACATCAAGCCCCTGCCAATCATCTGTCTTTGGCTATGCTTGCCAAACAATACAATATGACTGAGCGTACCCTTGCCCGACTCAGTCAAAAAGAATTAGGCATGTCATTACATGAGTGGCGCCAGCGCCTAAAAGTGATTAAGGCCATGAGCTTACTGAACCGAGGTCATACGGTAGAAAGTATTGCCTTCGACTTAGGTTATGCCAATGCATCTGCTTTTATTAATATGTTTAAACGCTGGATGCATATTAGCCCCGATCAGTTTCGTAAAAAATTTTCCAGATAAAAACCGCTCTCTGTTTACTCAAATTAACTGTTCTAAAGTAAATTTCGCTGTGCCTTACATTCACGCAGACATAAAAAAAGGACTGTCTCTACAGTCCCTTTTAATGAATTCAATTATTTTACAAAGGTCGTCCAAACATAATCTTGTTGCTGACCTTGTAGCGTCATACTCAGCTGATCACCAGCCTGTAAGGCCGCAACACCTGTAGGTGTTCCTGTCATCACAACATCACCAGCTTCTAAGGTAAACACTTGGCTGATGTCTGCCAGCAATGTTCCTACATCAAAAATCAGCAATGCTGTATCACCTTTTTGACGGAGTTCATCATTAACTTGCAAAGTGTAATGCACATCTTTCCAGTCACTAACAACCGATGAAACATCTACCCAATCTGCCAACATGCATGAACCGTCATACGCTTTTGCACGTTCCCAAGGCTGACCTTTCTTTTTCAAATCATCTTGCAAATCACGCAAAGTTAGATCCAAACCTAAAGTTACCGCATCTACCGCTTGCAATGCCTTTTGTGGATCAGTTTCTGCTTTTAAAGTTTGCCCAATACGCAAAGTCAACTCACACTCGTAATGACAACTACCCAGGGTTTTATTCCAGTCAATTCCAGCATCTAAAGTAGATAAAGCACTCGGTGGCTTCATAAACAAAACAGGACGATCAGGTACTGCATTTCCTAACTCTTTTGCATGATCAGCATAGCTGCGGCCGACACATATAATTTTTGATGGACGTGTAGTCATGATCTTCCCTTCTGTTTTAAGCTCAATTATTTCTTAAATGTATTTTCAAAAATGCTTTGATCAGCTGGATTGCTAAACGCGCGCTTAGGAATAATCACCACTGTACGGTTTTTCATTTCCAACATATACGTCAGTTTACCTGAGGCAAAAGTTGCGACTTCGGCATAGTTGAAAATATTTTTACGCTCATTGGCAAAAATTTCACCATGATCTTGATACAGATCAATGCCTTGCTCACTCTTACCAAATTGATACTTAATAAACTGACGCTTAAACATCATTGGTAAAAACCAATAGCGCATGAGCAATTGCATGATTAAAAAGAATGCGCCTAAAGCCACGTAATAGCGACCTACACCACTGAAACCTAAAGAAAAACCCCAAATAATAATACCAATGCTAATCAATGGCGTAATAAAGCGTGTGAACTGCTTCTTACCAAAAGTAGCCAAGGCAAAACCATCTTGAGATTCTTCTAAATTCAAGGTGTAACGTAACGACAATGCGGGTTGAGTCTCTGACATCTGCTCACATACATATTTTAAAATATAAATTGAACTAGATATTACACCAGAATAGGGTGATTTCTTATTCTTTTTAGCATCAGAAATACACACTTCGGCGCTGTTCTTTTGCTTTAAAATGCGCTAAAACTGCCAACAAATAAAAAATGCATATTACAGGATGTCCTATGCAGCAGATTCAAATAAAAACATGGCTGATGCTGACGAGTCTTATCTTTGCAGGAAATGTATCTGCAAAAATTTTGCCTTGGAAAGCTCAAATTCCAAGTGCATTAACTGAATTTAATCATGATCCTCAAACCTTAGCTTCACTCACAGGAGAGCGCATTTTGATTTATGCGCATCCTACGCAGTCCATACAATTACCCACCATGCCAGCAGGCAAAAAAACGACGGGGAAATACTACAGTGCCTCGGTGGTGATTCCAGCCAATGTCCAGCAAGTCAGCCGTTTACTGCTCAACTACACCAATTATGCAGGCTTATTTCCAACACTTAAATCGGCCAAAGTGGTTGAGCAACAAGGCTCCATTAGCCAAGTTAAATACAATATTCATATTCCAACGCCTATTCCTGTGCTGAATTTCCGTGAAACAGTACTCATGCAACATCAGGCCGATGCCAATAGCATTTCCACGCTGATTTTAGATGCACCCGTGCCATACGCGGCGGGTAAAATTAAATGGTTTGAACTCGCGCCGAATCAGACCTTAGTGACCCTCACGCAATGGGGAGACTTAAGCCAACCCAAAGGTTTTTTATTTAGTAAAATTTTGAATGCCATACCCGATGCAAAGCTTGGTATACCTGCGGGTACCAATGCATTTTTGCTCGAATCCTTACAAAAACGCTTTAAGACCAGCCAAGCACAGCCTTTAGGCACTGGTGTATTCCCCACCGTCGGCTTAGACCGAAATGAACAACTCAAAGTGGCACAGCTCAGCCAAAACTCACAAGAGCCGGTCAGTTTTGTGCTCACGGCCAAAAATGTGCCCTACCCACACGGCACAGAGAAATTACGTTTTAGTACCAGCTATCAGTACTATGCCCATAGCCCTGCCCAGCTTCAGCAATGGCTCACACCTAATAGCTATCAACAATTATTCCCCAATCAAATTAAGCAAGTCCGTGTCCGTAAACTAGATAATAAGCAAATGGATGCGAGCTATAAGATCTCGGTGGGCCTCGGTGTCATTAACATTCCTTTTGATTTTAAAATGCGCTTTAACTACGCCACAGATTGGCAAAATGAATTTTATGCCAATGGTGGCGATTTAAAATTTGTCCGCGGTGGCATGCAGTTGACACCAATGAATCAAGGAACGTTATTAAGTGTGACCAGTGCCATGAAAATTGATCAGGATGCCCCATTTTTATTACGTGCCATGCGAAGCATGCCTTATTCCGATATGCTACCTGCTTTAGGGGGCAATACGGTTTTTGTGCTGAAAGTAAAACAAAAGGCTGGCGCTTAAATTTTGAATTTGATTTAGAGTTATTTTAAATAATTCAGACACAAAAAAACCGCAATAAATGCGGTTTTTTCAATTTAAATCAAGTTGGTGCGCCCAGAGAGATTCGAACTCCCGACCCCTTAGTTCGTAGCCAAGTGCTCTATCCAGCTGAGCTATGGGCGCGACGTCTTGATGTGGTGCATTATACGTGAAATTTCAGCTTTGTTAAGCCCTAATTTGTATTAACACGATCAACTGCCTAGTTATTAGGCATTAATAGCTTTATTCTATTAAAAACCAAGCAAATTTAAATGATTTTATACTTTGGGATTCACTGCGGTTTTAGCCCCAAAATTGGTTTTGAGTGTAGTAGCAATACTTGGTGTTTAAGCAGTTTTTGGTTTTGCTTCGTGACTAAGCACGATTCTAATCATAAAACCGCACACAATGCAGCGGTGGATTTAAAGTCTCAGCTTAAAACATACAGCAGGATTAAACGCCTATGCTCAATTCTCAAAGCTCTATATTCTTGGTGATTATGCTTGATGCTAAAATAGCAGTGAATCTGGCTTGTGAACTGACTTTTAGTTTACGCTCCTGCGACCAACATACCGACAAGAGTTTAGATGCATAAATAGCAGGCACAAAAAAACCGCAATAAATGCGGTTTATTGTTCAAGTTGGTGCGCCCAGAGAGATTCGAACTCCCGACCCCTTAGTTCGTAGCCAAGTGCTCTATCCAGCTGAGCTATGGGCGCTTCACTTGTGTCGTCTTAAAAGACTGCGTTATGTACTTTACTTATTGGTGCGCCCAGAGAGATTCGAACTCCCGACCCCTTAGTTCGTAGCCAAGTGCTCTATCCAGCTGAGCTATGGGCGCGACATAAGTAAAGTTGGCGGTGAGAGAGGGATTCGAACCCTCGATACAGTTGCCCGTATGCATCCTTAGCAGGGATGTGGTTTCAGCCACTCACCCATCTCACCGTAACGTGGCGCCATAATACAAAGTTAACCCCATACGTGCAAGCACTATCCCCCACTTTTTTTCATATTTTCGTTCAATTAAATATTTTTTATACAATTTTTCAAATTCAAGCCCAAAAATCACTTTAAAAATGCCACATTAAGCACATTAATTCAGCATTCGTTATAAAATGCCTGTCAAACACACAATATTGCAATCATTTACGTGCAGTCTGCTGTCGCATGACTTATGCTAAACCTATCTTCTGACATGAAGCCAAAGACATTATGAAAAATTGGGTCGATCCTGAAGCAAAAGCTGAAGCCGAACGTTACGAAAATCCGATTCCGAGCCGTACGCTCATTTTAGACATTATTGAACAACGTGCGCCGCTGTCACATGCAGACTTGGTTGAGCATTTTGAAATTGCCGATCAAAAGAGCATTGATGCCCTGAGCCATCGCTTAATTGCAATGGTACGTGATGGGCAATTAATGAAAGATGGATTTAAGTTTCAATTGGCCACTGAACAGCCGACTCATGATGCGACGGTTTATGTCAACTCAAAAGGTATGGGCAGTGCCAATATTAAAGGTGAAGACGACCTTTTATTGCCTGAGCGTGAATTACGTCAGGTCTTTAATGGTGACCGCGTTAAAGTACGTCAGACTTCAGTTGACCGCAAAGGTAAAGCATGGGGCTTTATTACTGAAGTTGTAGAGCGTCGCGTTAAACAAATTATTGGTAAAGTCTCAATCCACGATGGTGAATACTTTATTCAACCGTCTAATCCAAATGCGCATCAGCCGATTACCTTAGAAAAAGAACTGATTGAGCATGCCAAAGTAAAATTAGGCGATTCAGTCCGTGTTGAAATTGACGACTACCCTACCAAAGAAGAATTTGCGACGGGTCATATCATTCAGTCTATGGCCGATAAAGCCGATACCGAAATTATTATTCCACAAACTATTTTAGAATTTGGTTTACCTTACGAATTCCCAGAAGAAGTTGTAAAAGAAGCGGAAAGCTTTAAAGAGCCATCTGCAAAAGACCGTGAAGGCCGTATTGACCTACGCGATTTACCATTAGTGACGATTGATGGTGAAGATGCACGTGACTTTGACGATGCCGTTTATGCCGAAAAACGTCCAGGTGGTGGCTACCGTGTAGTGGTTGCGATTGCCGATGTGAGCCATTATGTGCGTATTGGTAAGCCTTTGGATGACGAAGCACAAGAGCGTGGTACTTCGGTGTACTTCCCGCATTTTGTCTTGCCAATGCTTCCTGAAGCACTCTCGAATGGTTTGTGCTCACTGAATCCAAATGTCGACCGTTTGTGTATGGTGTGTGACCTGAACCTTTCACGTGCAGGCCGTGTGACCAGTTACGAGTTCTACCCTTCGGTGATGCACTCTAAAGCACGTTTAACCTACACCCAAGTGGCACAATATTTTGATGGCGATAGTCAGGCGGTGCCTGAAGATCGTAATGTGCGTAAATCGCTCAACACTTTATTCCAGCTTTATCATGTATTAAAAGATCTACGCGCGCAGCGTCATGCAATGGAATTCGAAACTGTCGAAACCTACATGACCTTTGATGAGCTTGGCGGTATTAATGAAATTTTACCGCGTACACGTAATGATGCACATAAACTGATTGAAGAATGCATGTTATTGGCCAACGTAGCTGCGGCTGAATATGCATTAAAAAATGAAGTACCAATGCTTTACCGTGTACATGAGCCACCAGAGTTTTCACGCATTCAAAAAGTCCGTGATTTTGTGAAGTTATTGGGTCTTAAGTTCCCTGAGCAACCCACACAAGCTGACTATCAAGCAGTGATTGAAGCGACCAAAGACCGTATTGATGCACCAAGCATTCATGCCGTGTTATTACGTTCGATGATGCAAGCTTATTACGGCGCGAAAAATGCAGGTCATTATGGTCTAGCTTATGAGGCGTATACGCACTTCACTTCACCAATTCGTCGTTACCCTGACTTACTGTTGCACCGCGCAATTAAAGCCAGTCTCACACACAAAAAGTATCCACTTTCAGGTGCCTCATTGGATGATGCAGGTCAGCACTTCTCTGCTACTGAACGTCGTGCAGATGAAGCATCGCGCTCTGTAACCACATGGCTAAAATGTCATTATATGCAACAACATTTAGGCGCAGAGTTTGTCGGTACGATTTCTGCAGTGGCTGAATTTGGTTTATTCGTAACCCTCAAAGACCTTTATGTCGATGGTATGGTACACGTGAGCCAATTGGGTGATGACTTCTTTGTGTTTGATCAATCAAGTCAAAGCTTAGTAGGCCAAAACCGTGGCCAAAGCTTTAGTTTAGGCGATGAAGTTCGTATTAAAGTGGCTGGTGTTAATCTTGAAGAACGTAAAATCGACTTTGAACTGATTCAACAGCTGAGCCATGCTGGTCGCCCGATTCGCAACAAAGCGCCACGTGTGACTAAGCCTAAAGTGGTACGCGAAGCGAAAGAGGAAGTTTTTAGCGAACGTCCGAAGAACCACGAAGCGCCAGCTGTGAGTGAAGACGGAGAACGTCCCTTTCGAAAGAAAAAGCCAAAATCAAAACCCAGCACCTACGGCAAAAAGTCTGCTAAAAAATCTACAGCAAAATCTGAAGCAAAGGCTAAAGATAAAGTAAAGAAAAAGACCAAATTAAAAAAGAAAAAGTCAAATGCGAAAGCAAAGACTGAGTAATTTTTACTTGGATTAAAAAGAGCGCTTCGGCGCTCTTTTTTATTGACTCTTTGGTCTACTAAGCTTGACTAATCTTTTGAAAACGCTATCTTTTAGCACTTTACTAGGGGTAATATATGAAAAAAAATTTCAACTTCACTACTCATCGCCAGCATGCTTTTCAGTACAGGTTGTGCGACGATGTTTAATGGTTCAAGCCAAACCATTAATATTAGAAGTAATAACACAGATGCCAAGCTTTATGTCAATGAAGAGTATATGGGCAAAAACCAAGCTGTTTATACATTCAAGAAAAAAGAAAATTATGTCATCAAAGCAGAGAAGCAAGGCTGTAAAACAACAGCCATTACACCGCAAAAAAGTTTTGATCCAACGACACTTTTAGGTCTCTTAATTGACTGGGGAATTATCTCTATTCTCGTTGTAGATGGTGCAGCGACAGGTTCTTGGCAAAAATTTGCGCAAACCAGTTATGTCGTAGATCCTGATTGTCAGTAAAATCTTTGATTTAAAGAGCACTTCGGTGCTCTTTTTCTTTTAATATACTCATATAAAAAATAAGTTACTTAAAAACAATGAATCCACAGAAGATCTCGAAATATGATTATCACAATTATGTGTTGTTCGCATTTTTCTTACTGACCATCACAGCGCTCTTTGCCATTTTTAGTTTAGATTTCACCCCAAAGGATCACGTCAAAATATGTGCTTTCATTTTAGCCATATTCATTTATTTGGTAATTTTGCTCTACTTTTATGTGCTTCATCGACAAGGTGAATGGGTCATTCCACGTACATGGAAAAATGTACAGAACAGACCAAAATTCTATTTCTTACTGCTACTGCCTCTTTTTGCTGTTTTGATTTTTTATTTAAATTTTGTGTTTTATCCCCCTCTACTGCATACCGTACTGTTAGGTACACCGACTGTTGTGACCGTTGAAGCAAGTGCTGTCAAAGGACATGGTAAAAAAGGAAGCGTCTACCATTCCATCCAAACACCTTATGACTCTACTCGTATGTTTCGAATCAGTGCAGATGAATATGAACACTACAAAAATCAAAATCTGTTCATGAAGGTATCGGTCATTCAGGGGTACTTTGGCACCTACATCCAAAAGATCGAATCCATCCAAATTGTCAAACCAACACAGAATAAATAGCCACAAAGCCTTGATTTATGTATTTCAAACCCCTACATCTACTTATAACATCAGAAATTACTACGGCATCTCACAATGACATTAGAAAAGGCAACTTTGCCTGTTCCACAATTCGATCAAATCACTTTAGATCAACTTAAAACGCAAATTGAGCAAGCGATTCAATCAGGCCAAACCTTTTTAGATGAATTAACTGCAGTTCCAGACAGTATTCAGCAACAATTAGCTGTACTCGAACAGATCGATACCCTAGAAAATAATATGAGCGAAGCTTGGGGCGTACTATCACACCTCAATGCAGTCATGAACAATGCAGAAACACGTGAAGTTTATCAATCGCTATTGCCAGCACTCAGTGAATACTATACCGCTCTAGGCCAACATACCGTGTTGTATCAAACTTATCAGCACGTACGTGACGGTGCCTTGTTTGAAACACTCCCTGCCGCACAGCAAAGTGCGATCAAGTTATCTCTACGAGACTTTAAACTTTCAGGCGTGGCTTTAGAAGGTGATGCTAAAAAGCGCTATGCTGATATTTCTGCACGTTTATCACAATTATCATCAGACTTTTCCAATCATGTACTAGATGCAACCCAAGCTTTTGTACTTCCTTTAGAAGAGGCACAGCTTAAAGGCTTACCAGACAGTAGCGTGGAATTGCTAAAACAATACGGTCAGCAGCGTGAATTGCAACAGCCTGTAGCAACTTTAGATATTCCCTCTTATTTGGCCATTATGACTTATGCTGAGGATCGCGCATTACGTGAAACTTTGTATAAGGCCTATACCACACGTGCGTCTGACCAAGCCAATGCATCTGAATTTGATAACACACCAGTAATGGAGGAAATTCTCAGTTTACGTCAGGAAATGGCACAGCTCTTGGGTTTTGGCAATTATGCCGAACTTTCACTGGCCAGCAAAATGGCACCTAATGTAGAAACAGTACATCAATTTTTAGTTGACCTTGCAGAACATGCACGCCAGCCTGCACTCAAAGAAGTTGCAGAACTAAAAAGCATTGCCAGCGCAGATGGTATTCAAGACTTACAACCTTGGGATACAGGCTTCTACTCAGAAAAGCTCAAAATGCAACAGTTTAATCTGTCACAAGAAGCACTTAAGCCCTACTTCCCTGCGCCTAAAATCTTGCAAGGCCTATTTAGCATTGTCAACCGCTTATACGGCGTACAGGTTGTCGAGCGCGAAGCACCTGTATGGCATCCAGATGCACGTTATTTTGAACTTGAAGATCAAGGCACTGTGATTGGTGGTTTTTACTTTGACCTTTATGCACGTACGGGCAAACGCGGTGGCGCATGGATGAGCGGTTTCCGTTCACGCATGCAAACTGAGCATGGCCTACAGAAGCCAATTTGCTATATGGTGTGCAACTTCACCCCACCTGTTGGTGACCAACCTGCATTATTAACACATGATGAAGTGAACACCTTATTCCATGAATTTGGCCATGGTTTACATCACATGCTAACCGAGGTCGATAATATCTCTGTGGCTGGTACTCATGGTGTAGCATGGGATGCTGTTGAACTGCCTAGTCAGTTTATGGAGTTTTGGACATGGGATACAGAAAGTCTAGACCTACTGAGTGAACATATCGAAACCAAGCAAGCCCTACCCGCTGATTTACTTCAAGCATTACTGAATGCACGGTTTTTCCAATCGGGTATGCAAACACTGCGTCAAATTGAATTTGCTCTATTTGATCTCAATATTCACAGCCGAACACCGGCACTCAATGCCACTCAAATTCAGGCAGAATTAGATCAAATTCGTCGCCAATTTGCTGTGGTGCCAACCGTTGCCTATAACCGCTTCCAACACGGCTTTAGCCACATTTTTGCAGGTGGTTATGCTGCAGGCTATTACTCATACAAATGGGCTGAAGTTTTAGCCAGTGACGCTTTTGATCGCTTCGAAAAAGAAGGCATTTTCAACACGCAAACAGGGCATGATTTCCGTAAAGCCATTTTAGCTGTCGGTGGAAAAGATGCTGCACTCGACGCTTTTGTCAATTTCCGTGGACGCGAGCCGAAAATAGATGCACTGCTTCGTCACCAAGGTTGGACGAACGCTTCATAAACTCTTAAACTAAGGACCTTAATTTTATAGTAGGTAAGTATGATGACCATTAAACGCCGATTTATTGCTGGCGCCAAATGTCCGAAGTGTCAAGCGATGGACCGTGTTGTCATGCTTAGCTCAAATGATGATGAATGGATTGAATGCATTGATTGCGGTTATACCGAAAACCGTCCGACGCATGTAGAAGAGCCTGAGACTCCGGCAGTGCCCGATGAAATTGGTGTCATTCAATTCAAACCTCGTCAGCCAAAATAACAATTTAGGTCTATGTATGGCAGAAGATCAAAGAAATAGCCCGAAACTTTTAATCGGGATTATTGGGGGACTCTGCGTACTGGTTGCGCTTTTTTTTGCTTATCAGTGGTTCACTTCTCCAGTAGAAGAGCTAGCACCAGTTTATGATACGGTTGCGAGCGAAGCCTCAAGTCAGCCAACAAGTGAGGCAAGTACTGAAGAAACCGCTGCTTCTGAAATCAACCTTCAAGAAGCAAGTGCAGTAGAAGCGAATCATGCAACTCAGTCAAAGCCGCTGGTCACTGACGATATTTTAACAGCGCCTATTCCTGAAAATGCTTCTTTAGCAAAAGAGGAACAGGCACGGCTTGCCGATTTGCAAGAACAACTCGCAGAGCAAGAAAAGACCCTAAAGGCACAGCATGCTGATGCTGATCAGCTGATTAAATTAAAAGAAGAGCAACTTAAGCTACTTGAGCAACAACTGGCACAAGAACACTAAGTCATTCAATACTTAGTTTTGCATCTAAATCAGGCTAGAATATCATCAGATTTTCTGGCCTATTATTTATGTCTTCACTCCCCTCATCCAATACCACCGTTAAAGCAATTGGCTTTTTAATGCTGTCCGCCTTTTTATTTTCAATTATGGGCGTCTGTATTCGTTTAGCCTCACAGAGTGTAGACAATGCCGCGATTGTATTTTTTCGCAATGTAGTAGGCCTATTCATTTTCCTGCCCCTTATCCTCAAAAAAGGTACTGGCTTTTTTAAAACTCAAAAACTCTGGATGCATACTTGGCGCTCCATAGTCGGGCTGATCGCAATGTATGGTTTTTTCTATGCAATTGCCCATTTAAAACTATCCAATGCGATGGTGTTTACGTATTCATCCCCCATTTTTATTCCTTTAATTGCATGGTTATTTCTCAAAGAGCAAATCACTGCAAAAATGCTGATTGTGGCATTGGTCGGACTCATTGGGGTACTGTGCGTTGCAAAGCCAGATTCTGGCATGTTCAATCAATTGTCGCTCATTGGTTTAGGTGCAAGTTTTTTAGCAGCCATGGCCTTTGTGACCGTACGCGCCCTTACAGCAACTGAACCACCTGAACGCATCGTGTTTTATTTTTGCTTTTTTGGCACGCTCATTTCAGCCATTCCAATGTTTTGGTCATGGCGTCTATATACATTCACTGAATTAATGTACCTCATTTGTGCTGGGCTATTGGCCAATATCAGTCAGCTCTTTATGTCGAATGCCTATAAACTCGCACCTGCTGGCGAAATTGGACCAGTCAATTATATTGCGATTATTTTTGCGGGTGCTTGGGGTTACTTCATGTGGCATGAGCTTCCAGATCTTTATAGTCTAATTGGATTTGCATTTATTTTTATGGCAATTGTCCTCTGTAATCCTTTATTCAAACGACCGCAGTGGTTGAAGGCACGTCGCTAAAATAAAAACGTTTAAATGTCTATCTCCCATAAAAAAATGCACCCGAAGGTGCATTTTTTTATGCTGTTACTTGTACCAGCCAAATAACTTCAATACATACGGCGCATAAGTCACAATCAGTAATGATGGGAACAACACCAAAATTGGTAAGATCCAACGTTCATAACGATAGTAGAAATTGGTGTACATCGCTTTTGCTTCGGCATCCGTTTCACGAACCTCATCATCACCAACGGACAATCGTGTCAGCAAATGATTCAGCGCAACAGGTGGTGAGACATAACCCAACTCGAATGCGACCAGTACAATCATCCAGAAATGAATTGGATGGATGCCATTTTCATACGCTACAGGTGCAACTGTAGCCGCAACCAAAATAACTGCACCAAATGGGTCTGTGGTCATACCAATAATTGCCAATAGCAATGCAATAAAGGCCAATGAAATATAGATATTGCCCAAATGTGTCGGTAATAGTTCTACAACTTCAGTACGTTCAATTAAGCCACCTACACTTGCAGAGAGTGCCATAAGGATAATCAGCGCACCAATATGACCAACTGTTTCTGATGATGCAAACCAAATCGAGCTACCAAAGCCACGACGCTGTCCATCATGCTCACGCATAAATGTTGAGCTTTGAGCATGCTGTTCTGCCAAATGTGCATGTTGATCGACAGGTGTTGGAGTAAAACGATCCGCAAACCAACGGTCAAACATAATGTAAGCAATTAAAATAATTGGTAACACTACAGGTGCAGTGAACTCATCCATCTTGGTGTCTAGACCATATTTGTAGAATGCAATCACAATCAATGTGATCACAATATATGGAATGACTGGAATAAATGCGCGAAGCATGCCTGGAATTGCAACTTTCGGTGAATTCACACGGAAACGTGTTTCCGCCAAGAACAAAGAAATGCCTAAGAAAATAAATGCAGTTAACCAGAATACATAAATACCATGATCAAATAACTCATCTGAAGTGACATGACGACTGTCGAGCATTGAAATCAAAATAATTAATAAACATGGACGAATCACCACGCCGAGCGAGCCCGACATTGCAGACACGGCCAAAGCAAATTGACGACGTGAGCCAGAATTCCAAACTTCTTTATAAATAATGGCACCCGCAGCCACAACGAAGATACCAGATGCACCTGTATAAGCTGTTGGAATAGCAGCTGCAATCAAAATTAACCAAGTCAGTGTTTCAGGGGCCAAGTTCCATGGGCGTAAAATCCCCAAGAACAGATCCATCACCCGTGTTTGCGTGAGTAACATACCTGCCCAAATGAATAACGCTAGGTTTAAGAAAATACCTGAGAACTCAACCAACTGTCCCAAATAAATCCCTTGCCCCATTGGATAGTCCATGAAGAAAGTAAATGCTACGCCTGTAATAATGGCCATATAGGCATACAGTGGTACACTCAGTAATGCAAAACCAATATTCCCTGGGCCTTGTTCTTTTACCGCTGGGGTTTTAAAGAACTGGAAAATACTGATCAGCATAACTAAACCAAATAGCGCCAACCACAACCAATAGACAGCTAAGGTTTCAGTGGTCGATTTCACCCCTGAATTTAAAACCGAATTAAATTGGCTATATACAGAGAAAGTTAATAAACCATTACCTATCGCCATAAACAACGCGTATACACGGTAATCTAATTTGGTTGTTGGTGCACGTAGACCAATATGGTGGAATTTTATTGATGCAGTAATTGCAGAGACTAAAACCATCAACAATAAAATCAAGACACGGTTTTCAGAACCGAATTTGAAAATACCGAAGAATGTTGTTTCAACTGCACGATAAGTACGAATACTTGGATGATCATCCAAATATTTTTTAGCTTTGTCATAAAATTGGAATTTTTCTTCACACTGCTGCACACCCGCCATGATTGATGCACGTACATCCGACTCAGAGGCACTACCGAAGATATCTGCAAACTCATCATTTGCATTTTGCTTCATTTGGGTCTGCACCATTGCATCAACATTCGGATGACGATCACAATCAGGTGCAACAGGTTCAGCGCGTAAAAACGAGTACTGCATCCCAATCGCTTCATTGCCATACAGCTTTTCACCTGTACGCAATAATTGGCCATGAATCATTTCGCCCGTGCCAATGATTAAAGTCAACAGCAGTAAAAGCAGAACGATAAAGGTCGAGATCCAGTTGTTCCATATATAACTTAACAGTCCGAGTCCGGATCTGCTGTTTTGATCATTTTGCATGAATCTTCCTATTTTTATTTTGGGTGTGAGCGCTTTGCTTCACCCTTGTCCTTCTTTCCGAAAAATTCCTTTTTCGGTATTTCTGTTTGTTATTCCGATTTTCTTTCAATGTGCAACAATTAGGCAGATATTAAAATGACAATATGTATTTTCTTTTATGAAAAGAATGTCAACTCGATCACTTCTCTACTTATCATTTCTCTGCAATGAAATAACTCCCAATTACATAGATAACGGCCAGTACAATACCCCAAATCACCCCCAATAAATGGGCTTCGACCAATACAGGACTTCCTATAAGTTGAGCTGTCCCCATACTGCCAAAGGTATTTTCCCAAACCAATTTTGACAAAATTAATAACAGTACAAATGCAGCAAAGCGTCGCTCACGCTTATATAACAAGTGTACGCAAGCAATAGATGCATAAGCCCCATGCAACACTCCCGAAAGCCCCGCATAAGCTTCTATATCGGGTAGAAAAAAGTAAAAACTGAGACTAATTAAAGGCGGAAGTGCCAAGAGCAAGGCTACAAAGTGCCAGAGCGATGCGCGTGGAAATATAAATGGCAAACAGATAAATGCCAGCATATTCAAAAAATAATGCATCCATCCCACATGAACCCAATGAGCTGTCCATAAGCGCCAAAATTCGCTAAACAGCCCATCTTGCCAGTAGATGAATGCATCTTTATACACTTGCAAACAGGCAGAAAAAGATACAAATACTGCTAAAAAAACAATTTTTCGAATTAAAAATTGATCTTGCATGTACCTTACTCCGTTATGTTTGCGCTAAGGTCTTACACTTAGCAATTCACTTCGGTTCTATTTCTGAGGCTCATATTTACTGTGACTTACCCTCTTCAAATAAATCATCTAAATCAGAAGAAGAGCCACTATCATCCCAGAAACGTTGCATGCCATCATCTGCTGTACGTGTACCTGTATGCTCAGTCCAATAGCGATCTGAAATACCTTTCACCATCAACTCAGCCATACTATCAATCAGTTTAAACTGTGGATTGACTGGTTTTTCATCTGAACGTGCCTGTGCAAAACTCTTCAAAGCATCACGAATTTTAGCATCGTCACCACTGGCTTGTGCTGCAACGGCATACATCGCATGCGGTAAGCGGACGCCTTTTTGCTCACCAATCGTCATCGATTGTTTTAAAGTTTGGTATGGATCTGGCTTATCGTCGCCCGCTCCTGGTAATAAGGTCCAAATCACAGCGCGCGTTGCATTCGGTGCACCCCAAAATTTTTCATTATTTAAGCAGGTCATCCCACGCTCAACCACGGCTGCGATATCTTTAGGTACATTCACTGCACCACCAGAGTTAATATCATTGGTCATGGCCTGTAAGCCACTTAACATGCCCAATAAATAAACAGTCTGCTCTATATCACTGTTCATTTTGGCACAGCCATCACCCAATGTTTTTTTGTATTTCTTTTCATAGCGTGATTGGAACAATTGATAGCCTGTATATTGACGCTGTGCCGCTAAACCCGCCCAACGTTTTTGCTCTATACGTGCATCCTGTGCTTCAGTCACTTGATTTGATTTAGATGCTCGAAGATAACGTAACTCTGCATCTAAAGCTTTTTGCTCTGCGCACATACCAGAAGCTGAGTACATAAGTACAGCCACACGTGTTGGATCTGCACCCATATCTTTAGTCGCCATAATCGCAGGCGTCAAAGAGTTGCCGGTGTTGCAGATCATTTCTGCATCATCCATGGCTAAAATTGGCGGTACGATATGATTTTCTGTAAAACCTAATGCCACATTGGCACCTGTCTTGATCACTTGTGAACAGCCAGATAATAAAAATGTAGTTGTTATTGCGACTGCCACACCTTGGCAAATGCGTTGGACGTTCGACATATTCCTGTCCTCTATAATTTTGTTTATGTCCATCTCGACAAACATATCAGAAGCGTTTTCTGTTTAAAAGAGTATTTACTCTAATTTGAGTCTTCACTGTGCCATTATTTTTATGCGTTGCAATTGACTGGAATGAAGAGGATGCCAAATTTTAGGCAAAAAAAAGCAGCATTGCGACGGTTCAGCACATGCTGCTTATTAAGGGTCTAGCGCCTAAACGCTAATCATGTTGTGCAATTCGTTCCTTCAGCACCGTTCCTAGCCGTCTTACTACAATTGCCATAACAATCGCAGCTGCCAGAAGCATCCAAGTTGGATAGTCCATAAGAGACTCCTCATTTCGCTGTTGGTAGAGTTAATGTACATGTATCAAAAAATAGACAGCACAATAATTGTCAGACAATTTATATTTTCTGCCAACTATTCAGCAGTCTGTCTGACAACATTGTGAGAGATGCATTATATTCAATTGATTTTTATTGTTTTTATGATTTTTTTAAAAATTTAGCCTGTCTAACAATTAGATCATTTTGGCCAATACTTTCAATGACTTCCACTGTTTGAAGGCGACTTGATCACACCAAATAATCATTGGTTTTGTACGTGCATGCTGAAAATACACCACGATATACACTTGATGATCAATAATATGACTGATTTGCACACGCTGTGGCTGACCGTACTTGGTCAAGGTCCAATCACGACCATCCAGATATTCCAGCGCACTAATATTGGGGCGCCGGCGATAAAATAAAGCATAGATGACCAAGCCCAATAGCAGAAACACACACCAAAGCCAGATGGCTAAAACCTGATAGAGCAAGGTCATTAAAACCGCAAAAATGGCAAACTGAAACACTAGCGCTATCAGACTAGGTTTCAGCTGAAAATGACGCTTATCCATGAACGTAGTGTTTTAACTTCTGAATAAAATCACGTAATTCTGGGCGTGGCGGTTCACTTACTTCCATAAACCAATCCAATAAATCTGGATCTTCCTGCGCAACCAACTCTGCAAACATGTCTTTTTCAAATTGATCTGCTTGCAAGTAGTAATTTTTTACGTAGGGATCAAAATACACATCAATTTCTTTTAAACCGCGTCGCGCACGGTAAATTACTTTGCGTTCTTCCAAGCTGATGTCATCAGTCATCGCATTCCCCAATGTTAGATTTAAACGCCGTTATTTTACCTTATTCAGCCCTGTTAATTGACACCTTTTCACAAGATTGACCGAAAGCATCAGTAAATTTTCTGCAATTGAGCATTCAGCACATTGCTGACAACTGTACATTCTTATAATTTTCAAATACACGCACACACAATAAGGATAATTCACATGCAATCTGGAGCGATTCGCCCTATTCTCAATATGCTACCGCGCAAACTGTTTAATGCTGATCATGAAGCATTCCGCGATACTGTACGCAAATTTTATGAAAAAGAAGTTGTGCCAAATATTGAAAAATATGAACAACAACAACATGTGGATCGCGATATATGGAATAAAGCAGGTGCGCTAGGTTTATTGTGTACCACCATGCCTGAAGCCTATGGTGGCTCTGGGGTAGACCGTCTGTACAGCATGATCTTAATTGAAGAACAAGCCTATGCCATGGATTCTTCAACAGGTTTTTCTCTGCATTCAGATATTGTGGCCAATTACATTTATAATTTTGGTAATGAACAACAGAAGCAATTTTGGTTACCTAAAATGACCACTGGCGAAACAGTTACCGCCATTGCGATGACTGAACCAGGCACAGGTTCAGATTTACAAGCTGTACGTACAACCGCCGTACTAGATGGCGACGACTATGTTATTAATGGCTCTAAGATTTTTATTACCAATGGTTATCTATGTGATATGGCCATTGTGGTATGTAAAACAGGTCACTCTGAAAAAGGTTCTGCAAACTTATCCTTAATTTTAGTTGAAGCAGATCGCGTAGGCTTTAGCAAAGGCAAGCCACTCAACAAAATCGGCATGAAAGGTCAAGATACCTGCGAACTGTTTTTTGATAACGTGCGTGTACCTAAAGAAAACTTACTGGGTATGGAAGGCATGGGCTTTATGATGCTAATGAAAGAGCTGGCTTGGGAGCGCATGTTGGTCGCAATTATTTGCCAAGCAGGTGCAGAAGCGTCTTTTGCACATACCGTCAAGTACACCAAAGAGCGTAAAGCTTTTGGCAAAGCAATTTGGAGCTTCCAAAACAGTCGTTTTACACTCGCTGAATTGCGTACTGAAATTGACTTCTGTCGTGCCTACTTAGACCGATGCATGGAGTTACAACTCAAAGAAGAACTCGGCATTGATGCAGCAGCAGCGGCCAAATACAAAATTTCAGAAATGTTCTCAAAGGTTGTAGATGAGTGCCTACAGCTCCATGGTGGCTATGGCTATATGCTTGAATATCCAATTGCACGTGCCTATATCGACAACCGTGCAAATCGAATCTACGCAGGAACCAATGAAATTATGAAAGAATTAATTTCACGTACGCTCTAATCTCTAAACCCCTAGCCTATCCTGCTACAGCAACGCAATTCGTTCAGCGTTGCTGTTCTCATTTTACAAGTAACTATGATTAAAACAGCTCATTGAGAAATTCTTGAATAATCTGCAAAACCAGCTCAGGTTGCTCTTTATGCGGTAAATGATGCAACCCTTCTAAAATATGCATTTCAGCGCGACCATCAACACCATCAAATAATTGCTGTGCTTGATTTATACTGCCGTATTCGTCTAATTCACCATGAATAATCAAGCTTGGACAGCTTACTTTTGGCAAGACTGTGGCCAAATTCCAGCTTTGAAACTCAGGTGCAAGCCAGGTTTCCGTCCATGCATCTAATACCCACTGTGCCTTCTGTGGATGGTATTTCTCTAAGCGTTCCAATTGACCTGCTTGTTGAAAACCTTTTTTTGCAAGCATGATCCCCTGCACTGTTTGCTCTTCTACTTCAAACTGGGCTGCAATACTCACTAAACTTACACAGCGCTCTGCTTCTTGAGCCGCAATGGCAAATGCCATAGCACCACCCACACTATGCCCCATCACCACAAAATGTGAGAGCTGAAAATAGTCAATCACAGCCTGAAAAGCCTGCTGTGCTTCACTGAGCACAAAGTCCAGTGCAGGTAAGGCCATACATGCATCAGACAATCCAAAGCCTAAACGATCATAGGCATAGACTTTACGCTTTGAAAGATGTGCCAATTGCGCAGGTAAATCTCGCCATAAATCCACACTTCCTAAAGAATCGTGTAACAAAATTATGGGTGCCAATTCAGCATTTACATCAACCGATTGCCAAGAACGAGCGTTTAATAACAAAGTGCCAAAAGGCACTTGATATTGCTGTGTTTGAATATCCATTACACTACTTCGATTTATGTCCTACACACATCTTGTCCGAATCTACAGATAAGGCAAAGTTAAATTATTGAACGCAGAATTCATAAAAAAAGGAGCTCTTAGAGCTCCTTCTCATATCCAGCTTATAATGAAGTGATGTTAATACCTCATAAAATTATCTTAAGAGACTAAACGAGGCTTTGTCACTGAAGCTGCTGATTTCTTACTAAATTTGAGCACACTATCTTCAAATCCAGCTTTTTTCAATGCTTTACGATCTGCCAAATAGTTATTGGTTACACGCCATGGCCCACTCTTACCTTGTTTCGGCATGACATCCGCAGCACGCGCAATATAACCAGAGCTGAGACTTCCCATCACCGTATCTTGCTCAATTTGTGTTGCATCGCCTTGTGGTAAAACTTCGTTATAGCCTTTCTCATCCATATAGTTCAGCAAACGACAGATATATTCAGCAGCAATATCCACTTTTAAAGTCCAAGACGCATTAATATAGCCAATAATTAGCGCCATATTTGGCACATCACTGACCATCACACCTTGATATAGCATATGCTGAGAAGTGTTCAATGGCTTACCATCAATCGTCGCTTTAATTCCACCTAAAATTTGAATATTTAAACCTGTCGCAGAAATTACAATATCTGCATCTAAATGTTTACCAGACTTCAACTGAACACCTTTGGCAGTAAACTTCTCAATTTGATCCGTTTCTACACTTGCACGGCCTTCACGCAAAATCTTAAATAAGTCACCATCTGGAACAACACATAAACGCTGATCCCAAGGATTATATTTAGGCGTAAAGTGTTTCATATCCACCTTACCCTTTAACTGCATTTTAATAGATTGCAATAAGAATTTGCGAAGCAACTCAGGCTGCTTTTGAGCGACTGCATATACAGCACGCTGCACACCAATATTACGTGCACGTGTTAATTTATAAGCCAAATCTTCAGGCAACACTTTACGCATTTTGTCATAGATCATATCCACCGAAGGAATAGATGCAATATAGGTTGGCGAACGTTGTAGCATCGTTACATGACCAGCCCCACCCTTCGACATCGCTGGTACGAGGGTAATTGCAGTTGCACCACTACCAATGATGACTACTTTTTTGCCTTTGTAATCTAAATTTTCAGGCCAATGTTGTGGGTGAATAAACTGACCTTTAAATGCACTTTGATTTGGAAAATCAGGTTGGAAACCTTTGTCATAGTTGTAATAGCCCGTACAGCCCACGACAAAATTTGCAATCCAAGTTTCTTTTTTATTGTCCGCATTTTCAATTTCAACCGACCATTTTTTCGTGTTCGAGTCATAATTTGCACTCAACACACGATGCTGAAAATGAATTTTCTGTGCCAACTGATTTTCGTCAATAACTTCAGACAAATAGCCTTTAATTGAAGCACCATCAGCCAAAACACTGGCCTTTTGCCAAGGTTTAAAATTAAAACCAAAAGTTGACATGTCCGAATCTGAACGAATACCAGGATATTTAAATAAGTCCCACGTACCACCAAAACTTTCACGACGTTCAATAATTTCAAATGAACGTTGCGGGCAATTCTTTAATAAATGCGCTGCAATACCAATACCAGAAATACCAGCACCAACAATCAGAATATCAACTTGCTTTTCCATATTGTTCTTTTAACCTATCTCAGTTTTATGGTTTTATTAAAGCACATATTTGACAATACGCAATGTCAAGTTTGATAAAATTTGATAAATTCCGTGTCATTTAAGGACAACACTTATTTTTGTCTAACAATTTTTAGGCAAAAAAAAAAGACCGGCTAAAAGCCGGTCTTTCTTAGAACAACTAACGCTATTCTTGTGCGAAATTATTTAACTTCGCGATCTACAAGCTCAACGTAAGCCATCGGTGCAGCATCACCCGCACGGAAGCCCGCTTTAAGAACACGTAGATAACCGCCGTTACGTTCTTTGTAACGAGGGCCAAGAACGGTAAACAATTTACCAACAGTTGCTGCTGAACGAGTACGAGCAAACGCTAAACGGCGGTTTGCAACAGTATCGTTTTTAGCTAAAGTGATTAAAGGCTCAGCAACACGGCGAAGTTCTTTCGCTTTAGGCAAAGTTGTTTTAATTAACTCATGCTCAACTAAAGCATTTGTTAAGTTTTGGAACAACGCCTTACGGTGACTGCTTGTACGGCCTAATTTCACACCACTATTACGATGACGCATGGTGATAGTCCTACTTAATTAACGGCTACGATAGGCAAAGCGGTCGTCCATGCGTAAACTAGCTGGTGGCCAGTTTTCTAAACGCATGCCAAGCTGCAAGCCTTTCGAAGCTAGAACATCTTTAATCTCAGTCAACGATTTTTTACCTAAGTTAGGAGTTTTTAACAACTCAACTTCAGTACGTTGAACAAGATCGCCAATGTAGTAAATATTTTCTGCTTTCAAACAGTTAGCAGAACGAACAGTAAGCTCTAGATCATCTACTGGACGAAGCAAGATTGGATCAACTTCTTCACGAGGTTCTTGAGCAACTGGCGCTTGATCTTTCTGAAGATCAACAAAGATTGCAATTTGTTGTTGCAAGATTGTTGCCGCTTTGCGGATCGCTTCTTCTGGATCTACAGTACCATTTGTTTCAAGATCAATGATCAGTTTATCAAGATCTGTACGTTGTTCTACACGAGCATTTTCCACTGTGTAAGACACACGTTTAATAGGGCTATAAGAAGCATCTAATTGTAAACGACCCACTGGGCGAGTTTCGCCTTCTGGGAAGCGTGAATCAGAAGTCTCGTAACCACGACCTTGAGAAACTTTCAGGCGCATCTTAAGATTGCCTGTAGCACTTAGAGTGCCGATCAAGTGTTCAGGGTTAACCACTTCAACATTATGAGGTAAACGAAGGTCAGCGGCAGTTACGTCGCCAGGACCTTGTTTCTCTAATGTCAAATAAGCTTCATTTTGATCGAACAGCTTAATAGACAATCCTTTTAGGTTCAGCAAGAGCTCGACGATGTCCTGCTGCAAGCCTTCCAAAGTACTGTACTCGTGCTCGACACCTTCAATTTCAACTTCAACCACAGCAGCGCCAGGTAAAGAAGAAAGTAGGATGCGACGTAAAGCATTACCAAGAGTATGACCAAAGCCACGCTCTAAGGGTTCTAGAATAACTTTTGCCGAGGTCCCGCTTGCCGCTTCGACCTTAATCGCTTGCGGAGTTAGAAACTCATTTGCAGTACGCGTCATTATTGCTACCTCAAGGATTATTTAGAATACAATTCTACAATCAAGCTTTCGTTGATTTCAGCAGGTAAATCAGAACGATCTGGAGCAGCTTTGAACGTACCTTCCAATTTAGAATGGTCAATTTCCATCCAAGAAGGAATGCCACGTTGAGCAGCTAATTCAACTGCGTTTTTGATACGCAATTGTTGTTTAGCGCCTTCGTGAACTGCAATCACGTCACCAGCTTTAACTTGGATAGACGCGATGTTAACGCGACGGCCATTTAAAGTGATAGAACGGTGAGATACAAGCTGACGAGCTTCTGCACGTGTAGAACCAAAACCCATGCGATAAACAACGTTATCTAGACGGCTTTCAAGCAATTTCAACAAGTTTTCACCTGTTGCGCCTTTAACACGAGCAGCTTCTTTGTAGTAGTTACTAAATTGACGTTCTAAAACACCGTACATACGACGTACTTTTTGTTTTTCACGTAATTGTAGTGAATACTCAGATTGTTTGCCACCACGAGCGCCGCCATGTTGGCCAGGTGCTTTAGCAGCTTTTTTTGTTTTGACGTCAAATGGTTTAACGCCAGATTTTAATTGCAGGTCTGTCCCTTCGCGGCGAGAGAGTTTGCATTTTGGACCAATATAACGAGCCATGAATGTTTCTCCTTACACGCGACGTTTTTTAGGTGGACGGCAACCGTTGTGCGGGATTGGCGTCACATCGGTAATGCTGTTAATTTTATAACCCACTGCACCTAAAGCACGAACCGCAGATTCACGACCTGGACCAGGACCTTTTACAAGGACGTCCAAGTTTTTCAAACCGTAGTCTAAAGCTGCTTTACCAGCAACTTCAGCAGCTACCTGAGCAGCGAACGGAGTTGATTTACGTGATCCACGGAAGCCTTGTCCACCAGAGGTAGCCCAAGCCAGTGCATTACCTTGACGATCGGTAATAGTCACAATGGTGTTATTAAAAGAAGCGTGAATGTGTGCAACACCTTCAGAGACGGTACGAGTGACCTTCTTGCGTGTGCGAGTATCTTTAGCCATCTTTTAGCTTCCAGAAATCTTATTTCTTAATAGGTTTGCGCGGACCTTTACGGGTACGTGCGTTAGTTTTGGTGCGTTGACCGCGGACAGGCAAGCTGCGACGATGACGAAGACCGCGGTAGCAGCCTAAATCCATTAAACGTTTAATGTTCATGGAAATTTCGCGACGTAAGTCACCTTCGGTAGGAACCTTAGCAACTTCTGCACGAATCGCATCAAGCTGAGCGTCATCTAATTCACGAATCTTAGTTGTAGTAGCGATACCTACAGTAGCTAAGATGTTCTTAGCAGTGTGGCGACCTACACCAAAGATGTACGTTAGAGAGATAACAGCATGCTTGTTATCCGGAATGTTTACACCGGCAATACGAGCCATTCAATTTTCTCCAAAAAGGCAGTTAAGATAATCAACCGCCCCACAAAAATCTTGAGGGGCGGATAATAACCTAATTAGCCTACTGAAATCAACAGGTCTTGATCAGATTAACCTTGACGCTGCTTATGACGAGGTTCAGCGCTACAAATTACGCGAATAACCCCATTACGACGGATAACTTTACAGCTACCACAAATTTTCTTTACAGAAGCTTGTACTTTCATGATGAAACCTCAAGTGCGCTTATCCCTTAGGATGAGCAGTCGTTTTTCTCATTAATGATTGATTATCGTACTGATGCGATGTGAGATGAGCTTGTAGCTGAGCCATAAAGTCCATCACAACAACCACTACGATCAGTAAAGACGTACCACCTAAGCTGAATGGAATACCAAACGAACTTTGTAGAATCATCGGCATTAAACAGATGATTGTGATATAAATCGCGCCGATAAAGGTCAATCGATTGAGAATATGATCTAAGTAACGAGCAGTTTGCTCACCTGGACGAATACCAGGCACATAAGCTCCGCTGCGTTTTAGGTTTTCTGAAACTTCTTTAGGGCTAAATACTAGCGCAGTATAGAAATAACAGAAAAAGATAATTAACGCACCAAAGAGCACCAAATACAACGGCTGTCCAGGCGACAAAACGAGTGCCAAATCTTGTAGGCCACGCTTAATAAAACCAGCATCAACATCATGACTACCTACCCACTGACCTAAGCTCGCAGGAAATAATAGCAATGAACTTGCAAAAATCGCAGGAATCACACCCGCCATGTTAATTTTTAACGGCAAATGTGTCTGTTGTGCTGTAAATACACGACGACCTTGTTGTTTTTGAGCATAGTTTACTGGAATACGACGTTGCGCTTTCTCAATAAACACAATTGCTGCCAATACTGCAATCGATAATACAGCAAAAACTGCCAAACCAATCATACTTGATTGACCATTATCGATAGAAGTAAATGATTGCAGAACCAAGTTCGGCAAACCTGCAACAATACCAGCGAAGATGATCATGGAAATACCGTTCCCCACCCCACGCTCGGTAATTTGTTCACCCAGCCACATTAAGAACATTGTACCTGCAACTAAAGATGTTACAGCGGGAACGTAAAATGCAAGACCAGAAGTCAAAGTAATATTTTGACTAATTAGACCTGCACACATCCCGATCGCTTGCACAAGTGCAAGGAACAACGTGCCCTGACGTGTATATTGGTTAATCTTACGCTTGCCTTGTTCGCCTTCTTTTTTCAAAGCTTCAAGCGAAGGAACCACAGTTGACATCAACTGCACGATAATCGATGCAGAGATGTATGGCATGATCCCTAGAGCAAGAATTGACATCCGCTCTAATGCACCACCTGAAAACATATTAAACAAACCAAGGATCGTGCCTTGGTTTGCATTAAAAAGGTTTTCAAGCGCAGCATTATTAATGCCCGGTACTGGTATATGCGCTCCTAACCGAAAAACCAACAACGCCCCGATGAGGAACATCATACGACGAATAATTTCACGGTATTTCACATGAAATGGTTGACCTTTCATCATGTTAACATGACCTGACGAGCTAGGAGACATAGACACTGGGGATTACTCCTCGACTTTGCCGCCAGCAGCTTCTAGAGCAGCTTTAGCGCCTTTAGTCAATGCAACACCTTGTACAGTGAATGCACGAGTAATTTCACCAGAAAGTACGATACGTGCACGAAGCATGTCTTTACGTACAACGTTAGCAGCTTTTAAAGTTTCTAGAGACACGATGTCGCCTTCAACTTTAGAAAGTTCTGATAAACGTACTTCAGCAGTTTTCAAAGCCATTTGGCTAGTGAAGCCGAATTTAGGCAAACGACGATATAACGCTGTTTGACCGCCTTCGAAACCTGGACGTGTACCACCGCTCTTACGCGAGTTTTGACCTTTGACACCACGGCCACCAGTCTTACCAACGCCAGAACCGATACCACGGCCTAAACGAAGGTTATCACGTTTAGCACCTTCTGCAGGTGCAATTGTATTTAAACGCAGAGTCATGGCTTATTCCTCTACACTAACCATATAGTAGACTTGGTTGATCATACCACGGTTAGAAGGTGTATCTAGCACTTCTACAGTATGACCAATACGACGCAGACCTAAACCTTTAAGGCTAAGCTTGTGATTTTTCAAGCGATGCGATGCAGATTTAGTCTGGGTAACTTTAATCGTTTTCATGATTGATTACCCTTGAATTTGTTCAACAGTAAGACCACGTTTCGCAGCAACCTTCTCAGGAGAAGTCATATCACGCAGACCGTTAAAAGTCGCGTTAACAACGTTTGCAGCGTTAGTAGAACCGTAGCATTTAGTCAATACATTGCGTACGCCAACAGCTTCTAAAACTGCGCGCATTGCACCACCAGCGATTACACCAGTACCTTCAGAAGCAGGCTGCATGTAAACACGGCTAGCGCCATGACGAGCATTGATAGGGTGCTGAACAGTACCATCAACAAGGTCAACAGTAATCATGTTGCGACGAGCAGCTTCAAGTGCTTTAGAAATAGCAGCTGGAACTTCACGTGCTTTACCACGACCAAAACCTACGCGACCATTACCATCACCCACAACAGTTAATGCTGTGAAAGAGAAGATACGACCACCCTTAACAACTTTGGCTACACGATCAACGGCAACCAGCTTTTCAACAAGACCTTCGTTTTGTTCAACTTTAGCCATGATTAGAACTCCAAGCCGTTTTCACGAGCAGCATCAGCCAAGGCTTTGATACGACCATGATATTTAAAACCAGAACGGTCAAATGCAACTTTAGTAACACCAGCTGCTTTAGCACGCTCTGCGATTAAAGCACCTACTTGTTTCGCTGCTTCAACGTTACCAGTTGTACCTGCACGTAAAGTAGCATCTAAAGTAGAAGCTTGAGCTAATACTTTGCCACCATCTGCTGAGATAACTTGAGCATAGATGTGACGCGGTGTGCGGTTTACACACAAGCGAGTCGCACCCAATGCACGAATGTGCAAGCGTGTGCTTTTCGCACGACGCAAACGGGATTGTTTCTTTTCGTTCATAAGAACCTCGCGCCTTATTTCTTCTTAGCTTCTTTACGAAGTACAACTTCGTCAGAATAACGAACACCTTTACCTTTATAAGGCTCTGGTGGACGGTAGCCACGGATTTCCGCAGCAACTTGACCTAAAGCTGCTTTGTCAGCAGATTTAAGGATAATTTCAGTTGCAGTTGGAGTTTCAGCAGTCACACTTTCAGGAAGTGCATAATCAATTGGGTGTGAAAAACCAAGGTTAAGGTTAACAACGTTACCTTTAACCGCAGCTTTATAACCAACACCAATCAATTGTAACTTGCGTTCGAAGCCTTCGCTAACACCTTTTACAAGGTTGTTTAAGACAGCGCGAGCAGTACCAGCTTGCATCCAAGCGTCTTTCGACTCTTTAACTGGAGCAACTTGAAGTTTACCTTCTTCCTGTTTAAGCTCGACCAGCGCATGCAGGTTGAAAGACAAAGTACCTTTAGTGCCTTTCACTTCGACCTGCCGGCCGTTCTGAGTAACTGTTACACCGTTAGGTACAGTTACTGGGGCTTTAGCCACACGAGACATGAGGAATCACCTATTAAGAAACAAAAGCAATAACTTCACCACCGATGCCCGCAGCACGTGCAGCGCGATCAGTCATGATGCCTTTGCTTGTAGAAACAATTGCAATACCTAAACCTTGCTTAACGCTAGGAAGTGCATCTTTACCGCGGTATTGACGTAGACCTGGACGGCTTACGCGTTTCACAGTTTCGATAACTGGTTTGCCTTCGAAATATTTTAACGTAATTGTTAAAGTTGCTTTGCCTTCAGCGTCTGCAACTTCTACGTTAGAGATGTAACCTTCTTGTTGAAGTACGTTTGCAATAGCAACCTTCAACTTAGAATTAGGCATAGAAACAGTTTGTTTCTTCGCCATTTGTGCGTTACGAACACGTGTTAGCATGTCGGCAACGGTATCTTGCATACTCATTTATAGTGCTCCTTACCAGCTTGCCTTAACAACGCCCGGTACATCACCTTGCATTACTGTATCACGTAGTTTGTTACGGCTTAGACCGAACTTACGGAAGTAACCATGAGGACGACCAGTTAAACCACAACGGTTACGCAGACGTACTGGAGACGCATTACGTGGTAATGCTTGTAATTTCATCATCGCTTCGAAACGCTCTTCGTCGCTTGCATTTACATTTGCAATCGTAGCTTTTAATTCAGCACGTTTTGCAGCAAATTTAGCAACAGTAGCTTCGCGTTTCAATTCGCGATTAATCATACCTTTCTTAGCCATATCGACCTCTTATTTGAACGGGAAGCCGAATGCACGCATAAGCGCACGGCCTTCGTCATCGGTGCGAGCAGTCGTAGTGATGGTAATATCCATACCACGAATACGATCAATCTTATCAAAATCGATTTCAGGGAACATGATTTGTTCCTTAAGACCCATTGAGTAGTTACCACGACCATCAAATGATTTCGCAGAGAAACCACGGAAGTCACGGATACGTGGGATCGCGATAGAGATCAAACGGTCTAAGAATTCGTACATTTGTTCGCCGCGTAAAGTAACTTTACAACCGATCGGCCAACCATCACGGATTTTGAAACCAGCGATAGATTTACGAGCTAATGTAAGAACTGGTTTTTGACCAGCAATCGCTTGCATATCTGCAAGAGCACCATCAAGGAGTTTTTTGTCAGCAGAAGCTGCGCCAACACCCATGTTGATCGTGATTTTAGTAATGCGAGGAATTTCCATCACATTTTTAACGTCTAATTGCTCTTTTAACTGAGCTTTTAGTTCGTCGTTGTAACGCGTTTTAAGTCTGGCCATAGCCTAAATCAACCTATTACTTCGCTGCCGCCACTGATTCACCAGATGACTTGAATACGCGAGTTTTCACGCCTTCAACTACTTGGTAACCAACACGGTCAGCCTTTTGGGTTGCAGCATTAAAAATTGCCACGTTAGAAATATGAAGCGAAGCCTCTTGAGTTACGATGCTGCCTTCAGCGCCCGTAGCACGGTTTGGCTTTTGGTGCTTCTTAACTAAGTTAAGGCCTTCAACCTTCACTTGGTCATTCGAAACAGACAATACAGTACCCTGTTTGCCTTTTTCTTTACCTGCGATCACGATTACTTGATCGCCTTTTTGAATCTTAGCCATGATTGCCTCTTATAGAACTTCAGGAGCCAGTGAAATAATTTTCATGAACTGTTCAGTACGAAGTTCACGTGTCACTGGTCCAAAGATACGAGTAGCAATTGGCGCTTTGTTGTTGTTCAAAATAACAGCTGCGTTATCGTCGAAACGAATAACTGAACCGTCTGCACGGCGGATGCCGAACTTTGTACGTACAACAACAGCATTCATCACATCACCTTTTTTAACGCGTGAACGTGGAATTGCTTCTTTTACAGTAACTTTAATAATGTCGCCAACAGACGCATAACGACGATGTGAACCACCAAGTACTTTAATACATTGTACGCGGCGAGCACCACTGTTGTCTGCTACGTCGAGCATACTTTCGGTCTGAATCATTGCCCTACTCCAAAACCGAGCATCACCGGTCACAAATTCGAAAGGCTCAAAGAGTACTCGAATTTGACCGATGATGCAACTAGAACGTTAATTACTCAGCAGCTGCTTCAATAACTTCAACTAGAGTCCAAGACTTAGTTTTAGAAACTGGGCGGCTTTCTTTGATAGTTACAACGTCGCCGATTTTAGCAGTGTTGTTCTCATCATGAGCATGTAATTTTGTTGAACGGCGGATTGATTTGCCATACAACGGGTGTTGAACACGGCGTTCAATAAGAACAACGATAGACTTGTCCATCTTGTCGCTTACTACTTTGCCTGTTAACGTGCGGACTGTATTTTCACTCATTGTCCGTTCCCCTGTTTTTCGGTAAGGAGGGTCTTAATACGAGCAATTGTTTTACGAGTAAGCGCAACTTCGTGCGATTTACCCAATTGACCAGTTGCTTTTGCCATACGAAGACGGAATTGGTTAAGCTGTTGCTCATCAAGCAAAGCTGTCAACTCTTCTACCGACTTTTCACGTAGATCATTAGTTTTCATTACATTACCGTCCGAGTCACGATAGTGGTTTTAAACGGAAGTTTAGCAGCAGCAAGTTTAAATGCTTCTGTTGCCAACTCGTCGCTAACACCATCAATTTCGTACAAGACTTTACCTGGTTTGATTTCGCAAACCCAGTATTCCACAGAACCTTTACCTTTACCCATACGAACTTCTAATGGTTTATTAGTAATTGGTTTGTCTGGAAAAACACGGATAAAGATCTTACCACCACGCTTAATACGACGGCTGATTGTACGACGCGCCGCTTCAATTTGACGTGCAGTCATACGACCACGTTCGATTGATTTAAGTGCGATTGTACCGAAAGATACTGAGCTACCACGATGTGCAAGACCAGTGTTACGGCCTTTTTGCACTTTACGGAATTTCATACGTTTAGGTTGTAACATGGATTATTCTCCTTTTTCAGCAGAACGATCATTGCGACGACCACGACGCTCTTGACCTTCACCACGACCACGACCACGTTTAGCTGGACGCTCTTCTGCAGGAGCTGGGTTCATGACTTGCTTCATGCCACCCAAGATCTCGCCACGGAAGATCCAAACTTTAACACCGATCGTACCGTAAGTAGTCTCAGCACGCATAGTTGAGTAGTCGATATCAGCACGTAAAGTATGTAGAGGTACACGACCTTCACGATACCATTCTGTACGAGCGATCTCAGCACCACCTAAACGGCCTGATACTTCAACTTTGATACCTTTAGCACCAGCACGCATAGAGTTTTGTACCGCACGCTTCATAGCACGACGGAACATAACACGTTTTTCTAATTGAGAAGCAATTGCTTCAGCAACTAGACGAGCGTCTAAGTCTGGGCGATCGATTTCATTGATACTAACTTGCGCAGGAACACCCATAATAGCTGTTAATTCGCGTTGTAGTTTCTCAATGTCTTCGCCTTTTTTACCGATAACGATACCTGGACGAGCAGTGCTAATAGTAATTTTAGCAGCGCCTGTAGGACGTTCGATAAGAATATTGCTGATCATTGCGTTCTTAAGTTTTTTAGTTAAAAACTCACGAACTTGCAAATCTTTAAGCAAGTATTCAGCGTATTGTTTCGGACTCGCATACCAGTTAGCGTTATGACGTTTCACAACACCTAGGCGGATACCGATTGGATGAACCTTCTGACCCATATCAAACCCCTACCTTAACGGTGATGTGACAAGTACGCTTAGTAATACGATCTGCACGGCCTTTAGCACGTGGCAAAATACGTTTAAGGCTCATGCCTTCGTCAACGTAGATCGTAGAAACTTTAAGATCGTCTACATCTAAACTGTTATTGTGTTCAGCGTTTGCAATCGCAGACTCTAATGCTTTCTTAACTAAAACTGCAGCTTTTTTATTGCTGAAAGTTAAAATGTTAAGCGCATGTGCAACAGATTTACCGCGCACAAGGTCTGCAACCAAACGTGCTTTTTGTGCCGAGATAGCGGCACCGCGTAATTTAGCAGTTACTTCCATCATAGCACCTATTAACGTTTAGACTTCTTGTCAACACCGTGACCACGATAGGTACGAGTTGGCGCGAATTCACCTAGTTTATGACCAACCATGTGTTCAGATACGATTACTGGAACATGGTTACGGCCATTGTGTACAGAAATTGTTAGACCAACAAAATCCGGTAAGATCATCGAACGACGCGACCAAGTTTTGATCGGCTTACGGTTATTAGCCGCGATAGCCGCTTCAACCTTAGCGAACAAGTGCGCATCGACGAATGGGCCTTTTTTCAGAGAACGAGGCATTGTCAGATTCCTTTACTTGTTACTTAACGCGACGGTCGCGAATGATCATCTTAGTCGTACGCTTATTGGTACGTGTTTTGTACCCTTTAGCTTTTTGACCCCATGGGCTTACAGGTTGAATACCTTTGTTACGCCCTTCACCACCACCGTGTGGATGGTCTACTGGGTTCATCGCCATACCACGAACGGTAGGACGAACACCACGCCAGCGCGATGCACCAGCTTTACCCAATGAACGAAGGTTGCTTTCTTGGTTAGAAACTTCACCAAGAACTGCACGGCATTCAACGTGTACTTTACGCATTTCGCCTGAACGTAGACGAATGATAGCGTAAGAACCGTCACGACCTAACAACTGAGCAGAAGTACCAGCAGAACGTACTAATTGTGCGCCTTTACCGATTTTAAGCTCGATGTTGTGAAGTGTAGAACCGATTGGCATGTTGCGAAGTGGTAAGCAGTTACCTGGACGAATTGGAGCATCGTTACCAGATTGTACTTGATCACCAGCACGAAGGCCTTTAGGTGCAATGATATAGCGACGTTCACCGTCAGCATATTTCAATAAAGCAATATGAGCTGTACGGTTAGGATCGTATTCAATACGTTCAACTACAGCCGGGATGCTGTCTTTGTTACGTTTGAAGTCAACGATACGGTAGTGCTGTTTATGACCACCACCAACGTGACGAGTCGTAATGTGACCGTTGTTGTTACGACCACCAGTACGTTTTTTAGCTTCTACCAACGGAGAGTACGGTGCGCCTTTGTGAAGGTGATCATGAACCACTTTCTCTACAAAGCGACGTCCTGGAGACGTTGGCTTACATTTTTGAATCGGCATAATTTTCGTCCTTATTCCGCTGCGTTTTCAGCGGTATCGCCCAAGTCAGCCATTTCAACATCTTGGCCAGCTTTCAGGGTGACGTATGCTTTTTTAACATCAGAACGACGTCCTAATGTTTTACCAAAGCGTTTTGTCTTACCTTTAGTGATCGTTGTGTTAACTTTAACAACTTGAACACCAAACAGTTGCTCAACTGCTTTTTTGATTTCAAGTTTGTTTGCATTTAATGCAACTTTGAAAACTTGAACACCAGCAGTTTCGCCTAAAACTTGTGCTTTTTCTGAGAATACAGGTCCTTGTAGGACTTGATATAAACGTTCGTTGTTCATCCGAGTTCTACCTCAATTTTCTTAGCAGCAGCTACAGACATAACAACTTTATCGAACGCGATCAAGCTAACAGGATCGATTGCAGCAGCATCAACAACATCCACGTGTGGAAGGTTGCGCGCAGCAAGGTATAGATTCTCATCTACAGCTTCTGTAACGATCAATGCGCGAGTTGCATTTAAGTCGTTAAGTTTTGCAAGCAATTCTTTAGTTTTTGGAGCTGCAACAGCAAACTCTTCAACCAATACCAAGCGATCTTGACGAACAAGTTCAGCTAGGATGCATTGCATAGCACCGCGATACATTTTACGGTTTACTTTTTGAGACCAGTCTTGTGGACGAGCAGCAAAAGTTTTACCACCGCCAACCCAGATTGGGCTACGAATAGAACCAGCACGAGCGCGGCCAGTACCTTTTTGACGGAATGGTTTTTTACCACCGCCAGAAACGTCTGCACGAGATTTCTGAGCTTTAGAGCCTTGACGACCACCAGCTAAGTAAGCTGTAACTACTTGGTGAACAAGAGCTTCGTTAAAGTCACGACCAAAAGCAACTTCAGATAACTCAACAGCAGAGCCGGAAACAGTATTTAAATTCACAATATTTCCCCTCAGGCCTTGATCGTAGGACGAACAGTAACGTCACCACCAGTAGCACCAGGAATCGCGCCTTTAACAACAAGAACTGAACGTTCTGCGTCAATTGCAACAATCTCAAGACCCTGTGTAGTTACGCGTTCAGCACCTAAATGGCCAGCCATTTTTTTGCCTTTGAATACGCGACCAGGAGTCTGGTTTTGACCAGTAGAACCTAAAACACGGTGAGAAACAGAGTTACCGTGAGTAGCATCTTGAGTACGGAAGTTCCAACGCTTAACGCCACCTTGGAAACCTTTACCTTTAGATGTACCAGTTACGTCAACGATTTGACCAACTGTGAACAAGTCAACAGTTAGAGTACCACCAACTTCACGACCTTCAAGATCAGCTTCTGTAGCGCGGAATTCTTGAACTAGACGACCAGCAGCAACACCCGCTTTAGCGAAGTGACCTTTCTGAGCGTTAGTTACGCGAGATTCGCGACGTTCACCAGTAGTGATTTGAATCGCTTGATAACCATCAGTTTCAAGCGTTTTGATTTGAGTGATGCGGTTAGGATCAACCTCAATCACTGTTACAGGTACAGAAACACCAGCATCTGTAAAGATACGTGTCATACCGCACTTGCGACCGACTAAACCAATAGCCATGTGCATTAACCTCTAAAAAAGCGGCTTAATTAACTTCTATAATTCGTTAATTAACCCGAAAGCCTTAACCCAAAGCGATCTGAACATCAACACCAGCTGCAAGATCTAACTTCATCAATGCATCTACAGTTTTGTCTGTAGGTTGAACGATGTCGATCAAACGCTTATAAGTACGGATTTCGTACTGGTCACGTGCATCTTTGTTTACGTGTGGTGATGTTAAAACGTTAAAACGTTCAATGCGTGTAGGCATTGGAATTGGACCGCAAACTTGTGCGCCAGTACGTTTTGCTGTTTCTACGATTTCTTGAGATGATTGATCAATTAAACGGTGATCAAAAGACTTAAGACGGATACGAATTCTCTGGTTAGACATACCAGTTAACTCCAAGCCAAAAATATAAAGAATCACTCTTGACGCATCTCACCCCACTAATAAAGGCAAGTGTCAAGAGCAGTGAATTATCACTAAGGTCACGATCGATGCCGCGACTGTCACGATGTTAACTACTTTATTCGTAGTCAACCCCCTTCATTAAAGGGTCACCCATTATAACTATTGTTTAATGCATAAGCAAATCTAAAATCGTTTTTTTATCATGTTTTTCAATTTAATTATGCTTTGTGACATTCAGCGAGTTGTCCTGCCACTGTTCTTTGCAATACATACGCTATTGCTTGGTTTAATATTTGATTTCCCTGAATAAATTTACTTTTACTACTTGACTTCAGCTCGCCTTCCGATTGTATATATGCCCCTGTATATCGTTCACAGGCATCATCTGTTTCCAAGAACAGATTTAAAGCATGCGGGGTAATTTCTGGGTGAAACTGGAAGCCCAAGACATTTTGACCAATCTGATACACTTGATTGCGACAACCATCGTTTTCCGCCAAATGTATAGCACCTTTAGGTATTTCAAAACTTTCGCCATGCCATTGCAAAACCTGAAATTCATCTGGCAAGGGAAAACAATGCTCTGGTACATGGGCTGTCTTACGTACAGACATCCAACCCAGTTCTTCATGCGGACTTTTACTGACTGCAGCCCCCAAAGCATTGGCAATTAACTGCCCACCCAAACACAAACCTATTGCAGGCTTCCCTTGTGCCAAATAGCGCCTTAACCAACGCTTTTCTATTTTTAGCCAAGGGAAATTAGCTTCATCATTGACACTCATTGTGCCCCCCATAATGATGAGTAAATCAACATCATCTACATGAGGTAAGGCCTCTATATCTAAAGCCAAATCGATAGGCAAGGCAAAAAACTCAGTGGCAGAAATTTTAGCATTCATACCTTTCAAATATTCATAACAACTTCCGAACCCTTCACCAGCAATATGCTGAAAATAATGTACTTTTAACTGTGGCTTCATTCACTTTCCTATATCTTTTCTCTCTTATAGATAGTGGTTTTGCAAAAATGAAGCCAACTTTTTAGCTTTCTGCTTACATTAAACAATTTATACACATTGTGGTGTATTTAGGATGAATCCCTTAAGCTCAAATACAAGATTTAACGAATGAATGAGTTTCGCTGTGAAAAATAAACCTCAAACCGCCCTCATACATGCACCACGACGTGCCCCTCAATATATAGAAACCGTTCAACCTCCCCTATTTCGTGCATCTACTATTATTTTCAACAATACTGATGCCCTATTTAATCGCCACTGGACAGATGCTTACGACTATAGTTATGGCACACATGGCACCCCAACCACCTTTACACTTGGCGATAACATTGCGCAAATTGAAGGCGGTATATATAGCCTCCTTGCACCGAGTGGCTTATCAGCGATTAACTTAGTCAATTCTTGTTTTTTAAGTCAGGGAGATGAAGTGTGGGTGGCCGATAATATTTATGGCCCAAATATGGAGCATTTACGTAACTTAGAATCACGCTACGGAATTCATGTAAAAGTTTATAACTCACTCGATGTTTCAAGCTTTAACCCTAGCTCAAAAGCCAAGCTTATTTGGTTAGAAGCTGCAGGTTCGGTCACCTTAGAATTCCCTGATCTTGCAGGATTAGTCAAAAAAGCCAAAGCTCAAAACATCTTAACCGCACTCGACAATACATGGGGCGCAGGTCTTGCCTTTAATGCTTTTGATTTTGGAGATGAGCATTTAAGTGTCGATATCACTGTCCATGCACTAACCAAATATCCAAGTGGTGGTGGCGATATTTTAATGGGCTCTGTGGTAACACGTGACCAAAAATTGCATCACAAACTATTCCGTATGCATGCCATTCAAGGGATTTCTGTTTCAGGTGATGATGTGGCACAAGTGCAACGTAGCCTTGCATCTATGCAATTACGGTATGCGCATCAAGCCAAAAGTGCATTAACGCTTTTGAATTGGCTGAAGCAACAATCTGACTTTGTACAAGTATTACACCCTGCCGACCCTGATGCTGCAGGACACGAGTATTGGAAAAACATTTGCAAACAAGGCCAAAGTGCTGGCTTAGTCAGTGTAATTTTCAAACCTGAATATGACATGGAAGCGATCCGTCGCTTTTGTGATGCATTACAGCTGTTTAAATTAGGTTTTAGCTGGGGTGGTCCCGTGAGTCTGGTGATGCTGTATAACTTAAAAGAGATGCGTGTTTTAGAACATACACATTTACAACAAGGTTTGCTGGTACGTTTCTGTATAGGACTAGAAGATCCACAAGATTTAATTCAAGATATAGAAAATGCTTTAAAACAAATGAACCAACAATTACATGAATAATGAGACAAAAGGCTAAATTATGGGTACACCAATTATTATTGCTAAAAAAACCTCGAATACACAACAAGATATCGTCCTACACTCTGAGTTTGCCAATCGCCACGGCTTAATTGCTGGTGCAACCGGTACAGGTAAAACGGTGACCTTAAAAGTGCTGGCAGAAAGTTTTTCCCGCTTGGGTGTACCCGTATTTCTGGCTGATGCCAAAGGTGATGTTTCCAGCCTTGCAAAGGCTGGATCAAGTAGTCCTAAATTTGACGCACGGCTACAAACCCTAAATATAGAAACAATTGAGTTTTCTGCTTCACCAATTGTATTTTGGGACCTGTTTGCAGATCAAGGCCACCCTATCCGAGCAACGATTTCTGAAATTGGGCCACTTTTGTTGGCACAAATGCTGAATTTAAATGATACACAAGAAGGTGTGCTCTCTGCGGTATTCCGTATTGCCGATGATCAAGGCTTACTTCTTATTGATTTTAAAGATCTCAAAGCATTACTCAGTTATGTGAGTGAACATGCTGCTGAATTCAAAGCAGAATACGGCAATTTATCCCCTGCAAGTTTAGGCGCGATACAACGTAATTTGCTTGCACTGGCAGATCAAGGCGCAGATCAATTCTTTGGCGAACCTGCTCTCAATATCATGGATTTTATTCAGACCGATGCACAAGGCCGAGGTAATATTAATTTACTGGCTGCCGATAAACTGATGAACACGCCAAAACTATATGCAAGCTTTTTACTGTGGATGTTATCAGAGCTGTTTGAACAACTCCCTGAAGTTGGAGATATGGATAAGCCCAAATTGGTCTTCTTCTTTGATGAAGCACACTTATTGTTTGATAATGCCAGCCCTGCATTACAACAAAAGATTGAGCAAGTTGTACGCCTGATCCGATCCAAAGGTGTGGGCATTTATTTTGTGACACAAAACCCTCTTGACCTACCTGAAAGCGTACTGGGCCAACTGAGTAACCGCGTACAACATGCGCTACGCGCCTTTACCCCCAAAGATCAGAAAGCAGTTAAAACCGCTGCCGATACCTTCCGCGCCAACCCGGCATTTAAAGTCGATCAGGCCATTACAGAATTAGGTGTCGGTGAAGCGCTGATCAGCTGTCTGGATGAGCAAGGCACCCCGCAAATGGTTGAGCGCGGCTGGATTATGCCTCCGCATTCCGCCTTTGACCCGATCAGCCCGGATGAACGCAAAACCATCATGACGCAAAGCATTGTCGCAGGCATTTATGATCAAGCCGTAGACCGCGACAGCGCTTTTGAAATGCTGCAGCAAAAAGTGACAGACCGTAACCAGCAGGCCGCTCAAGCTGAACAAGATAAAGCTCAAGCCAAAGAACAGGAAGCCCGAGCCAAACAGCACGCCAAAGACCAAGCAGCTTTAGAAAAACAGCAGGCACGTGAACAAGAGCGCATTGTCCGCGAACAGCAAAGAGAAGCTGAACGTGCAGCCAAACAGCGTGAAAAATTGATTCAGGATACGGTGGGCACCTTTGCCAAGAGTGCTGCACGCAGCCTTGGCGGTTCAACTGGACAGAAAATTGTCCGTGGACTCTTGGGTTCTCTCTTCAGCCAGAAATAATCTAAAAGCCCAATCAAAAAGTACAAAATTATGGAATATTTTTATATTCCATAATTTTTTTATGGTTTTTGCTAAAACATGTATTGCGAATATATTTTTAAACATGTATTTTAAATACATCTTATAAATAACAGCCATGAGAGATCAGCTATGACTCCGCAGCAAATTGACCTAGTAAAAGCGACTGTTCCTGTTCTACGTGAAAATGGTGTCGCGCTGACGAATTACTTCTATAACCGCATGTTGGGCAATAATCCTGACCTTAAAGAAACCTTTAACATGGGGCATCAGCGCAGCGGTGCTCAGGCACAAGCCTTGGCAGGCGCTGTATTGGCCTATGCTGAAAATATTGAAGATCCGTCTGTACTTTTACCGGTTGTAGAATTAATTGCGCACAAACATGTGAGTCTTAACATTCAAGCGCCGGACTATAATATTGTCGGTGAAAACTTGCTGCACTCGATCAGTGAAGTCTTAAGCATTTCAATGGAAGATCCATTAATTGCAGCTTGGGCGGCAGCATACGGACAATTAGCAGATTTGTTTATCAGCACTGAAAAAGCGATTTATGAACAGCATCAGCAAACTAAAGGCAGCTGGTTAGGCTGGCGCAATTTCAAAATTGTGAAAAAAGTGGTTGAAAGCGATGAAATCACCTCATTCTACCTTGAGCCTTCCGATGACGGCGATTTACCAAAATATGAAGCAGGCCAGTACATCTCAGTACGTGTATTGGTTGATGAACTGGGTTTAAAACAGCCGCGTCAATATACGCTGTCTACCAGTCCGCAAACCAACTATTTACGCATCTCCGTGAAACGTGAAGACCAAAAAGGTGATTTGGTTGCAGGCTGGGTATCCAATACGCTGCATGGCTTAGAGACCGGTTCAGAAATTGAAGTATCTGCGCCAACAGGCAACTTCTATCTCATTGATCCAAATAAACGCAATGTCTTCATCAGCGGCGGCGTTGGCTTAACTCCGATGATTGCAATGCTGAATCAGCTGGTCACTTTAGACATGCCGCAGCCTGTGACCTTTATCCATGCATGCCGCAGCAAACAAGTGCATGCTATGCATAAACACATTCAGGATTTGAAAGCAAAATATCCGCGCCTTAGCACTTTTACTGCGTATGAGTTCCCTCATGCCAGTGACAAATTAGGTGAAGATTATGACATTGCTGGCCGTCTAGACTTAGGCAGCATGGATACTGCAATCTTGCCAGTCAATGCAGATTACTACCTCTGCGGTCCAATGCCATTTATGGCTGAACAGCAGAAAGCTTTAATTGCCCGCGGCATTCCTGCGGCCAATATCCACAGTGAAGCTTTCGGCACAGGCGGTGTAAAACACTAACTCTCCCGTCCGCTTGAAATAAAATAGGGTTAGTTTAGTTATGCTAGACTAACCCTTATTTATTTCTCCTACACTTACAGTATTATCATGCAGCTGAATAAATTCACCGATTATGCCTTACGTGTTCTGATGTATATCGCTCAGCCCAAAGCGCTGCCGTATACAATTGCGGAAATTGCCGAAGATCTGCGCGTATCGCAAAATCATTTAGTGAAAATTGTGCATTTTATGGGAAAACAGGACTGGCTGATTACCGCCCGCGGCAAAGGCGGCGGCATTCGCCTTAACCCTCAGGCACTCACGCTTCGTCTTGGTGAAATTGTCCGGATTTTACAGCGTGAAAATCCGATTGTGGAATGCAATACGCCTCCCTGCGTGTTACGCAGCAATTGCGGTTTAAAAGGCATTTTAGATCAGGCGATGGAGCAGTTTTATCACAGCCTCGACCAATACAGCTTAGGAGATGTCCTCAGCACCCCGCCCTCATCAAAATACACTACGCAGTCTCCCATTCAAATGATCAATCTATGATGTGGCCGCGCCCATTTTCCATTCGATCAGCGCATCTTTCAGATCAAAGTTCGCTTGCCCGAACGAGTTCCTTTATAATGGCTGCTTGTAAATCAGTCATTGAAGTCGAGTTATGCATCAGCACAGAGGAAAATCTAGAAACAGTAAGGTAGCTCATGCGCCTAAGCAAAAGATCAGCTACGAAAAAAAAGTCGATCCAGCTATTACTGAATACTCTGTACGCGCATTAAACTGGCTGCGTAAAGCTGAATTCTTAATGAGCGCGCCAAAGCTGAATTTATGCGTTGAAGATACAGGCTATGAAATCGCTTTTGCTGGCCGCTCAAATGCAGGAAAATCTAGCGCAATTAATGCCTTAACCAATCAAAAGCAATTGGCCCGCGCATCAAAACGCCCTGGCCGCACCCAAATGATCAACTTTTTCAGCTTGGGCAATCCAGACCAGCGTTTGGTCGATTTGCCGGGTTATGGCTATGCGGCCGTACCTGAAGCGATGAAAATTGTTTGGCAAAAAGAACTCGAAAATTACCTGATTCACCGTGAAAGCCTGCAAGGCCTTGTCCTGTTAATGGACATCCGCCACCCGCTGCAGCACTTTGATGTGATGATGCTGGAATGGGCATATTCACGTAAATTATTCGTGCATGTACTTTTAACTAAATCAGATAAACTCAACCGCGGCCCTGCTTCTAAAGCGCTGCAGGAAGTTAAAGCGCAGCTGAAAAAAATGAAGCTGCAGTTCTCGATTCAAACCTTCTCATCGTTAAACAAACAGGGCTTAGAAGAACTTGCCAGCGTGATGGGTGGCCGTTTGAACTTTACCCTTGAACAGGCTGCAGAATTTGATTTGGCCAGCATTCCAGATGCCGAAGCAGATGATTTTGATGATGCTGACTTCGATTCAGAGTTTGAAGAGACTGAATTTGATGATGCTTTAGACGCTGAACTGCCTGCCGAGCAAGCGCCAAAAGATCCGTCTTAACGGTAAAATGCGTCAGATTGTCTGACCATAATCATCATTTTTTGACAACCAAATGTCCTGTATTGCTAATTACAATACAGGATATTTTTTTCATACTGACCCTATATATAAATGTGAACAGCTTCACAAAATTAAAATAAGGACCGTCAGATGAAATTGCTCTCCCGCCTGAAAAACTCAAGAATAGGCTCTTCCATCAGCTACAGCATTAAACCGCGTAAAGTCAAATTTGAGTGGCAGGATACGCCGGTTGACTGGATTCCCAACCAGCCTTTTGTCAGCTACTTTATTAATGAAATTAATATGATTTTGCCAGCAGGCGAATTTTGGTTCTGCCGCCTGTACAACAAAGTACTGCCTAAAATTACCGATGAAAAACTTGCGGAAGACGTCAAAGCCTTTATCCGCCAAGAAGCCATGCATGCGCAAGCACATAATTCTGCGAATAAAGAATACCTAACGGTGCGCAATATTGATGTGAGCCGTAACTTAAAAATTATGGATTTCTTATTTGGCAAGGTATTGGCTGATCAACCCATGGGCTTAGAAGTACCTAAAGTACTCGAACATCAATGGGATCTGTTCCGTTTAGGAATTATTGCAACGGTTGAACACATGACCTGTGTGTTAGGAAAATACGTGCTGTATAACTCTGAATGGCAACGCTTGGGCGCAGCCCCCAATATGCTGGACTTAGTAAAATGGCATGGCGCAGAAGAAATTGAACATCGCACGGTGGCTTTTGATCTTTATCGTCATTTAGGTGGTGGCTATATTTCTCGCTACTATCAAAGTTTAATTGTGATTGTGGCTGTTATTGGGCTTTGGACTGATGGTGCTGCCCATATTTTAGGACAAGATCCACGTTATGCATCAATTAAGCCTGCGGTATATAAACCTTGGATTTGGCGTGAATGGTCACGCATCGCACAAAAAGACAACCGTCTAATGCCACATCCGCTATGGTTGGTTTCTCAGCAATTGGGTTATTTAATGCCTTGGTATGATCCAGTCCATGAAGCAAAAACAGAAGATGCGATTGCTTACTTAGATCAGTCTCCTGCGGCTAAACGCGCACTACCTAAAGTTGCCGCTTAAGCGATTATCCAAAGCTAATTAGTACTATTTGGGCTGAAATAAAATTAAAAAAGCAGGCTTTGTAGCCTGCTTTTTATTGTGCTCATTTCGTGGTTAAAATGCTTTACAGCGTTACGGCGCAGAAAAAACTCAATATTGAATTAACTTTCTATTACTGTTTCAGCTTCTCGCGTATGACGATCAACCACCACACTAATCATCATATCGCCCTGTACATTCACCACCGTACGTACTGTATCTAATAAGCGGTCAATCGGCAGTAAAATCGCAATCGCTTCAGCAGGCAAACCAACAGACTGCAATACCATAATCATAGTCACCATGCCCGCACTTGGAATGCCCGGCGCACCCAAAGAGGCAATCATGGCGGTGGCACAGACAATCAATTGTTGCCCCAAACTCAAATCTAGTCCCATCAAATTTGCAATAAAAAGTGCAGCAGCAGCTTCATATAGCGCAGTACCATCCATATTCAATTGTGTGCCTAATGGAATTACAAAACCTGCAGTTTGTGGACGGACGCCTAAATTTTCCTGTGCACACTTCATAGACAGTGGCATGGTTGCAGAGCTGGAACTGGTCGCAAACGCTGTGATGAGTGCAGCACGTGTTCCCTTAAAGAATGTGATTGGGCTCATCTTGCCAAAAATCCACAATAAGAGTGGCAATACCACCGCACCATGAAAAATGGTCGTTCCTGTTACCACAGCAGCAAATTCAGCCAAACGGCTCAGCACTGAAATGTCTTCTGTCGCAATTAACTTCGCCAAGAGCGCAAAAATACCCAAGGGCGCTAGTTTCATGACCCAGCTGATCATCAGCATCATAATGTCAAAAAATTGCGCACTCAGTTTACGTACGCTACGGAATTTATCGCCACCTTGTACCAACGCCACGCCAATGAGTAAAGCAAACACGACGACTGCCAGCACATTGCCCTCGGCAAAGGCTTTAAATGGGTTAATTAATGTATTTTGAATAAAGTTGGTAAAAAAGGATGACGGTGTCAGCGTGTCTGGACTTTGATGTTGTGCCATGGCCTCTTGGAACATTTGAATGTCCACACCCTTCCCCACCTGAAATATATGTGCACAAGCCAAACCCAATATCAGTGCCAGCGTGGTCGTGGTTACACAGCAAGCCAAAGTAATTTTCCAGACACGGCCTAACTGACCACCTGCCTGTAAATTAGAAACGCCCACAACGATTGAACTGAAAATGAGAGGGATCAATAGCATTTTTAGTAAGCCAATAAAAATACTGCTCATTAATCCCAAGCCATATAAACTCGAGTTAAAGAATCCACTGTCTGGAAACAGATTCATTAAAAAGCCAAAGGCAATGCCTAAAATGGCTGCAATAAAAATTTGGGTATTTAAGCTCATAGCTGAGTCATTTTTTTCAGTACATACTTCAAGGCACTATGCCATGCGTAGGCCTAAGATTCGATATTTATTTGTGTAAAGGCCTGCAATTTTCCTGCTAAGCATCTCCAATGAACGATGTTAAGCGATAGTAAATTTCTACTACATTCGAAAAAAATATTTAAACTTTAAAGCCAGCTATACATTCTGTGAACAGCTTAAAATAAAAAAGCCGAATCGATCGATTCGGCTTTTTTAATGTACACAACTCAAGGTTTATTGCGTTTCAATTTCACGTAAACGAATTAAACCCTCTTGTGTAGTACTACATACCAACTCGCCATTTTGCCACATACGACCAAAATTCAGACCGCGCGAGCTAGCGCTTATGGTTGCATCCATGTCGTATAGCATCCATTCATCCACACGAAATGGTTTATGGAAATACATAGCATGATCAATGCTGGCACACTGTAAACTTGGCGATAAATAGCTTAAACCATGCGAACGCAGCGCCGTTGTCATTAAAGTAAAGTCTGAATAAAATGCCGCAATCGCCTGATGGAGCGAGATCTCATCTACATGATCTGCAATTTTGTCATGTGTGCGAATGTAATGTGCATAAGATGGCGCAGCAGGTTGTGGCTGGAACGGATTTTGCGGATCGATTGGGCGAATTTCCACATGACGGTCGCGCATAAATGATGCGCGTACATTTTCAGGTACAAACTCAACCAACATATTTTTAAGTTCAGCTTCTGATTTTACATCTTCAACTGCAGGATACTCTGGCTCAGCCACTTGATAATTCAAGCCTTCTTCTTGTTCTGCAAATGACACCATGCACATAAAAATGGTCTTGCCATGTTGAATAGCACGTACCTGACGGCTTACAAAACTACGGCCATCACGAATACGGTCAACTTCATAAATAATTGGCGCATTTACATCACCACCAAACAAGAAATATGCATGCAGTGAATGTGCAGGACGGTCGGTTGTATATGATGCTGCACGAAGTGCTTGGCCTAAGACTTGACCGCCAAACACACGCTTGCCCACCAAATTACGGCTTTGACCGCGAAAGATGTTTTCTTCTAGCTTTTCTAAGCTAAGCAGTTCAACTAACTCTTGAGTTAAAGCATTCATATACGACCTATTTACATGGGATCACCTGAAATCAGGCAAAATTTAAATTCACAGTTCAGCACTATATTGCCATAAAAACCCAGTAAAACCCTAAAGATTGCCTGACTGGACTGTCACATTCTTCTTCGAAATTATCTGCTAAAAATACGTTTTTTAACGATAAAATCTTACAATATGCCTATAAAATGTTAGAAAATGACATACTGTTTTTCGCTAAAATTATGCAAAAATTGTATCCCCCGAAATTTAATCGGGCTGGTTCATTCAAGTAGGAGTCTTTATGTCCAAGCCTGGCTTTGGTCAAATGTATCGTAAGCTTTCAAGTAAGCTTCTTGACCTCGTGGTAACACCACACGTTCTTGGCGAAGTGCCTACTGAACCCGCGATCGCAGAAACATCAGATACCCCGCAATCTAAAAAGATTGTCTGCTACGTATTACAAACACACTCACGTAGTAATGCCTTGGTGGTCGATGGTGAAACCCGTCGTTTAAAATTACATGCCGCGCTCGACCCGCTCAATGTAGGGACACATACTGAAAAAGCCTCAGTATTATTTTTGCAACATCGCGATGAAAATAATTTACTTAACCCACCGCCACATGCTTTTCCACCGCGCCTTTTGCGCTTAGTCGAAGCCTTAGAAAAACAACCTGATTTAGATATTGAATTTGTTCCTGTCACTTTGCTTTGGGGACGTGATCCAGAAAAAGAAGATTCTTGGTTAAAGCTTTTATTTACAGACACATGGTCTACACCAAGCCGTGTTAAGCAACTCATGAATATTGGCTTGCATGGACGTCAAACTTATATCGAATTCCATGAGCCACAATCACTACGTGCACTCATCGATTATGCGAAAACTACGCATCCAAACCTGTCACCAGCCACTTATATCTTAAGCACACTAAATGACTATCTTGATGGTCAACGTGAAGTCGTTTTAGGCCCAGATTTATCTGACCGTCGCAATGTCATGCACGGTCTCATCAAAGCCCCTGATGTGCAAGATGCGATTCGCCGTGAAAGTATTCGTGGCAAAATTAGTATGGTCGAAGCTGAGCGTCGTGCGATTGGTTATTTAAATGAAATCGTGTCCGATTATTCTCACTCAACGGTGCGTTTTGCAGATATTGCATTAACACGTTTGTGGACACAGTTGTATGACGGTGTAGAAGTACATAACTTCAGTACCGTACGTGAATTGGCTAAGGACTATGAAATTGTCTATACACCATGTCACCGCAGTCATATTGACTACCTATTACTGTCTTATGTGATTTACAAACGCGGGATGATGGTGCCGTACATCGCTGCCGGTGATAACTTAAATATGCCATTTGTCGGCCAAATTCTACGTGGCGGTGGCGCATTCTTTATCCGTCGTAGCTTCCGTGGCAATGGCTTATACACCACTGTGTTTAAAGAATATTTATACAGCATTTTGTCGCGTAATACGCCTCTCGAATACTTTATTGAAGGTGGTCGTTCGCGTACTGGCCGTCTGTTACCGCCAAAAACGGGTATGTTGGCAATGACGGTACACAGCCATCTGCGTAACCCTGCAAAACCGATTGTGTTCCTGCCAACTTATATTGGCTATGAACGCTTAATGGAAGGCGCAACCTACGTTGGCGAAATGAACGGTAAGCCAAAAGAAGGCGAATCAATCCTCGGTATTGTTAAAACTTTACGTAAAATTGAACGTATTTTCGGCAAGGTGCATGTGAACTTTGGCGAGCCTGTTTTCCTCAATGATGTTCTAAAACAGCATGGCGTAGACAATGTCAAAATTGAAAAAAATGACGATGCGATGCCACCAGAAGTTTCAGAAGCTGTGACAAGCTCAGCACATGCGATTTTGGAAAACATCAACCGTGCTGCAGTAATCAATCCTGTGTCTTTGCTGTCTCTGATTTTACTAGCTACTGTAAAACATACGCTGGACGAAGAAATTTGTATTAATCAGCTTGATACCTACCGCAACCTGCTCACTGCCCTGCCGTATGATTCGCGTATGCAAGTGACACCGTTGTCAGGTAAAGAAATTATTGCTTACGGCTTAAAGCTTAAACTGATCAAACGCGTGAAGCATGTCTTGGGTGACATTATTGCCATTGAAGATGGTCAAGCCGTGTTACTGACCTATTTCCGCAATAACATTTTACATGCATTCATTTTGCCTTCACTGATTGCGGCAATGGTTGAACATAACGGCACCATCCGCCGTGGCGACTTAATCAATGTGATCCGTACTTTATATCCATTCTTAAAAGCTGAACTGTTTTTAAAATGGAAAGATGAAGAGCTGAAAGATCAGATTTGTGCTTATGCTGAAGCATTGATTCAAGCCAAGCTCATTTCTGAAGACGCCGAAGGCAACTTAGTTTCACCTGCGCCAAACAGTGAACATCACAATCAATTGGTGGTGTTGGCTGCACCTGTGATGCAGAGCCTTGAACGTTATTACATGACCTTGGCTTTAATCACCCAGCGTGGTTCAGGCAATATTTCTACGCGTCAGGTTGAAGAACTGAGCCATTTGGTTGGTCAGCGTCTATCTGTGCTGTATGAGTTCAACTCACCAGAATTCTTTGATAAAGCCTTATTCCAAAGCTTTATTAAGGTACTGACACAGCAAGGCTACATCAGTACCAATGAAGACAATGCGATTGTGTTCGATGAAAACTTCCAAAATGTTGCTCAGTACGCCAACCTTGTATTGGATGATGTGACCTTGCAAATGTTGCAACACATTACGACATTCAGCGATGATGAACTGAAAGAAGCACTGGATAAAGTCGCTGCGGAACAGGCGAAGAAACGCTTGAAGCGCAAGAAGAAGTAAATCCTTATAGCTCCTTCTCCCTTTGGGAGAAGGTTGGGATGAGGGGTGAGTTTTAAGACTTGCCCCTTTTTATTTACTTCGAAGAAAATGGATATTTCTGTTTTGGGCTTACATATGCATTTAGTATAAGAGGTCTTATGTTAAATGAATGTTACTTCCAAAATAAAATTTTCTCAAAAAAGCTTTTTTTCTGTTTATTTACAATTAACTGATTCTCAGTAATATCACCATAACCTAGAGTAATTTTGTTCTCTAAGTCATAAAAATCATTAATCAAATCAAAACCTAGATATTTATTTGATAAGTCACTTAGCAACTGTCTAGCTAAATGGTTGGTGGAATTATTTATAGAGCCAACATAATAAAATTTGTAATAATTCTCCCACTCTTCAATGTCATCCAAGGAAAAGTTTGGATCAGTTATAATTTCTTCCTTCCATTCATCATCTTCTTGATATTCATGTTCATAAGCTATTGATGCATTAAGCCATTCTTTTTCAAAGTCTTGAGGTTCACCATCCTGATAAAAAGCCTGATCTTCAGACTCAGAAACTCGCCTAACCTCTATATTATTTTTAAATATCAAATAACTGGCTACATTAAAACTATCTACACATTCAAAAAATATTACCCAATCATTCAATGAAGATTTTTTAAGCCTTTCACTCCATAAACCCTTATCTTGATAAGCAGAGAAGAAAAAGCTGTAATTATGAATAATGACCACGTTATCTTTAATTAACTCTAATTCAATAGTTTCATTTGCTTTCAAATTAGGGGCTAAAATTTCAAAGCATTTTTCAGTCCAATTGTTAACTAAGTCAACTAATTCGTCTAGATCACCTTTGAATGGAAACACCATCCCACCAGATCTATAACCCATAATTATTAATTTATTTTGATTAAAAATTTATCTTATCAAAAATTATGATTTACTAAAAACCCACTTAACACACGTTACACAAACTATTAATTTCACATAAATATCAAAACATTAAGATAAAAAACCTAATATTAAGCATACTTAAGAATCCTCATACTCCAACTGAAAGCCCGCTGATTTCATCCTGTCCGCATAAATCTGCTTCCCTGTTACCCTATCACTTTCCAAAACCAACTCAGGCAGATTCAACTCACGTTGAATATTTAAAATTTTCTCATGCAAAGGTTGTGGCATATTATTGGTACAAATATATGATTTTTCAGCATGTTCCACGTGAAGCATAAATACCAAGAAACGCGCTAAATCATCAATGTGAATCCGGTTGGACCAGTGAATATTTGGATAGCTTTTTGTTGTCTCTGCCAGCTTCTGCATTCGTGCAGATGCACCGCTATAAATCCCACTCGGGCGGATAATCACGCACTGCGCAGGAAAAGCAGTTTGATATAGTTGCTCCATCTCCAGCAGCAGCCTGCCCTGCGCATCTATAGGGTTTGGCAAGGTTTCATCATCCACACGCTCACCGGCATTTTCGCCATAGACCCGAGTAGAAGACACGACAACGATGCGTTGAATCGGATGCCCTTTTAAAGCTTGAACAATGGACTGAACCGTATCGACATAGGTCTGCTGATAAGCTTCCACAGTAGACGCATTGGGCGATAGCAATACATACACTGCATCTATAGGCGCGATACCGCTTAAATTCAAATGATGTACATCCTGAATCAGATGATTGGCATATTCATCCGTTTTCGGGCTTTGGCTGATTGTGGTAATTTGGTGGCCCTGCTCAAATAACAGTTTTGTAGCGCGCTGAGATGTTTTACCATAACCTATAAATAAAATATGCATTTAGCACCTAATCACAGACTTAACATCTGTCCAAAACAGACTGAGGGGAAATGGCTGCCGTTCATCAACTGCAAGGCGTAGGAAACGCTGCTGCCGCATTGCTTGAAAAACTGAATATTTTCACCACCGACGACTTACTGTTTCATTTGCCGCGTGACTATGAAGACCGCAGCACTATTATACCCATGAATCAGCTGACCGTTGGACGCAGCTATTTGCTCGAAGGCATTGTCAAAGGTGTCGACTTTCCGCCGGGTAAACGCAAATCGATGGCTGTACAACTGGACGATGATACAGGCAAAGTCACCTTACGTTTTTACCATATTTATAAAGGCATTACTGACCGTGCCAAATTGGGCGCCCGCCTGCGCATTTTTGGTGAAGTACGTGTCGGTGCACGCGGACTGGAAATGTATCATCCTGAGCTGCAGCTAATCACTGAACACACGCCGCTGCCACAAACACAGCTCACTGCCATTTACCCAGCAACTGATGGACTCACCCAGCCTAAACTGCGTGAATTTGTGAAGCAAGCTTTAGAAAGCCACAGCGATGACCTACCTGAACTGCTGCCGCAAAAATTCACCAATGGCTATGCGCTGAAACAAGCACTGGACTATATTCACCATCCGCCTGTAAATGCCAATATGCTGCAGCTGACACAAGGCTCACACCCTGCGCAGCAGCGTTTGATTTTTGAAGAATTGGTCGCGCATCAAGTCAGCCTGCTGACCCGCCGTGCTTATGTTCAGCAAATTGAAGCACCCTCATTCAGTCCAAGTAAAACTTTTGCTAAAGCCCTGCTTGGCAGCCTTCCCTTTGAAATGACTGGCGCGCAAAAGCGGGTTTCAAAAGAAATCGCCAAAGATTTAAAACAAAACAAGCCCATGCTACGTTTAGTTCAAGGTGATGTTGGCGCGGGTAAAACACTGGTTGCAGGCGTGGCTGCCTGTCATGCCTTAGAAGAAGGCTGGCAAGTGGCACTGATGGCACCGACTGAAATTTTGGCAGAACAGCATTATCTAAATTTTAAAAAATGGTTTGAGCCTTTGGGCTTAACTGTTTCTTGGCTTTCAGGCAAGCAAAAAGGCAAAGCCCGCACTGCCGCCGAGCAAAGCATACAAGACGGCAGCGCCAACTTAGTGGTCGGAACCCATGCGCTGTTTCAGGACAATGTCGCTTTTGCCAAATTGGGCTTAGTGATTATTGATGAACAGCACCGCTTTGGGGTCGATCAACGCTTGGCACTGCGTAATAAAGGCTTAAATGGCATGACACCACATCAGCTGGTGATGACGGCCACACCTATTCCCCGCACACTGGCCATGTCGGCTTATGGTGATTTGGACACTTCGGTGATTGATGAACTGCCGCCCGGCCGTACACCAATTCAAACCGTGACTATACCGCTGGACCGCCGTGAAGAAGTGCTACAACGCATTGCCACCAATTGCGCCGAAGGCAAACAGGCCTATTGGGTCTGCACGCTGGTAGAACAGTCGGAAACATTAGATGCGCAAGCTGCAGAAGCCACTTTTGCCGAAATTAAAGAACGCTTCCCCGAGCTGAATATCGGACTGGTACACGGTAAAATGAAAGCCGATGAAAAGCAGGCTGTGATGCAGCAGTTTAAGGACAATGAACTACAATTGCTGATTGCCACCACGGTCATTGAAGTGGGTGTGGATGTACCGAATGCCTCGATTATGGTGATTGAAAATGCAGAGCGTCTAGGCTTATCTCAGCTGCATCAGCTGCGTGGCCGTGTGGGGCGTGGCGCTAAAGCCAGCTTCTGCGCCCTGCTGTATAAAAACCCACTGTCGCAAAATGGGCAGGAACGCTTACGTATCATGCGTGAAACCAATGACGGTTTTATCATTGCTGAAAAAGATTTGGAAATACGTGGCCCAGGTGAACTGCTTGGCACCAAACAAACAGGCGATATGGGCTTCCGTGTAGCCAAATTAGAGCGCGATGATCATCTGCTGAATCAAGCGCATTATGCTGCGCAGCAAATATTAAAAGAACATCCTAAAAATGCAGAAGCCTTGCTGAAACGCTGGCTACCTGAAGCACCACGCTATGCCTATGTATAACCCTAAATCTAATTCCATACTCCAGCAATTGACAGGGCTGTTTCGAAGCTTCCAGCCCTGTCAACTTTGCCATGCAGATACCCAACATTGGCATCAGGTCTGTGAGGATTGTTGGAAATCTTTACCTTGGCAAAGGCAAACCATAAAGCGCCAAGGCCTACAAATCATGACACCATGTCGTTACGACTATCCACTCGATCGCATTATTCAACAGTATAAATATCAACAACAACTACAATTTCAACCACTCCTTTCAGGCTTACTCTGCTCGCTCAAACAACCCAAAAAAGTACAGGCGATTGTTCCTATGCCCATATCAACGGAACGCCTAGAAGAACGTGGTTTTAATCAGTCCTTGCTGATTGCACAAGATCTGGCAAAACACTTGGATGTACCCATTTGGCAACCTGTCACACGTTTAAAACAACACGCACAAAAAGGCTTAAGTCGTTTAGAACGTATGAGTGATATTCAACAACAATTTCAATTAACGCCACCAAATGCAGTGCGCTATCGCAATGTTCTGATTGTCGATGATGTGGTCACTACGGGCAGTTCTATTCAAGCCCTACACAATTGCCTAATCGAATTGGGGTGCCAGCAGGTACATGTCACCTGCTTAGCCGTTGCAGAAATTTAAGCGTCTTACTTACTACAAAACTCATCTAACTGCTTAAGAAACCAATTGCTGCTTAATCCAAGGAATAATGATTTCTGTGGTCAATGGTGCCAGTGCTATGTCTTGATCATCTAAATCCACCCAACGCATTTCCGCAATTTCTGCATGCACTGTTGGAATCTGATCTAAGGTCACATGATATACATAGCTCACCAGTTGATGATCAGGTTCATTGGCTGTTGCAGTTTCAAAGCGCCCAAGATAATGCTGAATTTTAGCCTGACAGCCAATTTCTTCTGCAATTTCGCGCACAATGGTTTGTTCTGGATGCTCATTCGGTTCTAGCTTGCCACCCACCTGCATAAAGCAGGCAGTATTTTTCTTACGCACCACCAACATTTGCTGTTGTTCATTTAGCACAATGCCCGCAGCAACAGTAATCACTTTCATCTTAATGTTTCACCAAATCTTTTTGATCTGCCGCCATTCCCCATTTAGGTTGTGGCGCCGTATAGTGCATAAACTGCGTTAAAATATCTTCTATTTGATCGGATACCACCAAAGCATCTGCAAAACGGGTTTGCGTAAAACCTTTTTCCACTGTGAGCTGAATAAACTTAATTAAGTCCGTATAAAAATCATCAATATTTAAAAATGCGCAAGGTTTTAAGTGAATTCCCAATTGTGCCCAAGTCCACTGTTCAAAAATTTCTTCCAAGGTACCAGCACCACCAGGAATCGCAATAAAACCATCGGAGAGTTCCGACATTTTGGTCTTACGTTCATGCATATTTTGCACCACATGTAACTCTGTCAAATGTGGATGTGCGAGTTCACGGTCCACCAATTGCTTCGGAATCACGCCAATAACTTTACCGCCCGCCTGTAATACGCTGTCTGCAACAATGCCCATGAGACCTGAACGTCCTCCACCATATACCAAAGTGATCTGATGTTTTGCTAAGCTTTGCCCGACTTGAATGGCGATTTGCTCATAAACAGGGTCCGTACCTAAAGCTGAACCACAAAAAATTGCTATAGAATTCATCATCTCTCACCCTGTTATTGAATTGTCATGCTTGGAATCTAAACTTCGTTCAGATTTTTTAATAAAATAATCATTCGAGCAGTGTATTTCTAAGCATCCTTGTCTAAAATACACGCATTCATTTTTACATACTGCGCAAGGGAGAAAAGACGGCATGCTGGAAGCCTTTTACGCCACAGAGCGCGGTAGTTTAGAAGATACCACTGTCAATGGTGACTTCGATCTACATCAAGATTTGGTCTGGCTTGACCTCATTGCTCCATCTCAAGAAGAACAGCAATGGATCATGGATGCCTATGATCAAAATATGCCTACGCTTAAATCGCTAGAAGACATTTCCTCATCTGCACGATTCTACCGTGATGATGATGGCATTTTGCATATCAGTACGTATTTTTTAACGAAAAATAAAAACTTTCAGGTCGATGGCGAAACCGAAGAAAACTCCAGTATTTTAGCAACCGTGCAGACCGTTGCTTTCATTCTTCATAAAGAGCGCCTATTTACACTGCGCGGTGAAAAACTGGTGGCCTTCCGTGCTTTTCGTGCACGGGCGCGTCGTAATGACTATGAAATTGATTATAAAGATCCAACTTGGATTTTATTGGGCTTGCTGGAAGCCAAACTCGATGAGCTTGCGGATATCTTAGAAGATATCCACAAGGACTTGGAAAAATACTCCACAGAAGTGCTAAACAATCGTCACCGTGAAATGATTTTAGATTTAGATGACATGATCACGCGCTTGGCACAATTAGAAGACATGCTTGGTAAAGCACAGCTGTGTCTTATTGACTTACGTCGTGTCCTCACCTTCTTATCTCGTCCGCGTGCGCTTGGTAGCCATATTTACGATGCAGATATTCGAGAACTGAGTGAAGATGTACGCTCATTGGTAGAACATGATGCCTTCTTATTCCAAAAAGTACGCTTCTTGCTCGACACAACTTCAGGCTTCATTAATACCGAACAGAACGATACCATTCGTCGGTTCTCGATTTTACCAAGTATGCTTGCGCCTCCTATGCTGGTGGCCAGCATTTACGGCATGAATACCGATGTGCTCCCTTTCGCACATGGAACAACCAGCTTTATCGTGGTCAGCTTAATTTTAATTGCCTTCTTGATTGGCCCACTCATTTACTTCCGCTGGAAAAAATGGATTTAAGCACGCCTTGGCGCATTGCTTCAACCTGAAATACACAGCATGCTACAGATGAAATCACGATTTATCTGTAGCCCACAAAAAAGCGCCCTTAGGCGCTTTTTTTTATGAAGATCACTTTTAAATTACGATAGAATTTAAATAAGTTTCAAATCATGCTCTAAATGACAAGCTTGAATAATCTTCATCATTTTTTCAGGAACAGCTTTAAAGACTAGACCTTCTGCATTTGGTGTTTGTCTTAGCCAGCGAACCAATACCGCCAATGCTAAAGTACTACCATGCTCCAAAGCAGATAAATTCACTGTCATTGGATATTGTTGCTGTGTCTGAATAACTTTCAGCCCTTGAGCGTAATACTGTTCAGCATTACGATAATCAATTTTCCCAGTTACATGCAACTCTTGCGCAGTGAATTCAATCATCTTAAACCTGCTTATTTTTTCTTTTCAACAGCAGCTTCAGCATCAGGCTTGAAGTTCGCAATTGATTTATCCAAGTTACCGCCATTACGTTTTACAGTTGCCGCAAACTGATTACGGAATTGCAAGCCTAGGTCGATACCTGAAACGTTGATATTACGAATTTTCCATTGGCTACCTTTGTCAGCCAATTGGAACGATACTGGAATTTTTTCGCCATTGTTAATGAAGTCGATGGTCACAACAGGATTGGTTGGATTTGTCGACTTAAATGGACGCATGGTGTAGCTTTGGTTGCTGTATTTTGCAAAAGCAGAACCATAGTTTTCAATGAGCGTTTCACGGAAATTCTTTTCGAACTGAGCACGCTGTGCAGCAGTACTGTTCTGATTCGTTGCATAAGTACCCATCACAATACGTGTAAATGCTTGTGAATCAATATATGGGTCAAGATTTTGACGCACAATTGCTTTTACTGCTGCAGGGTTATTTTGCAGTTTAGATTGGTCCGCTTTCAAACGAGTGATCAACCCATCAGCCACTTTCTTAATAAATGCAGGTGGCGTTTCAGATGGTGCTGCAAAAGCGGTACCTGCAAGCATGGTCGAAAGTATGCTAGCTGTTAAGGTTTGTTTCACCAAAGTATTCACGTGTTTTCTCCTCAAAAAACTATTCTGTAAATGACGGTTCTGCATCTGCCGTAGTATCTGTCTCTTCAGCTTTAGCATCAGATGACTTACCAGCACCACCGGTTACAAATTTGGTAATTAAGTCTTCAATTTCCATCGTGCCCTGTGTGTTCACAATTTGAGAATCACGCTTCAAATAGTTCAAACCACCACCCGGTACAATTTTCAAATATTTCTCACCCAACAGACCGTTGGTTGCAACCATAATATAAGCATCTTCATCAATATTCGTGATGGACTTCATGTTAGCAATAAGTTGCTTTTCCATTTCTTTTTGTTGTGCTGGATCGGCCGCCTCATAATCCGAACTATAACGTAGCTCTTCTAAGGCATCTTTTTGCACTTGCTTTAATTGTTCTGGATTAAACGTTGTTAAGCTACCATCCATCGTAAGATGTACTGTCGCTAAACGCGTCATTGGATCGAGTGTAATTGAATCTACTTGTCCAATTTTAACACCACTCATTGCAACTTTTGCACGGGGTTTAATGCCATTCACATTTTCAAAAACAGCAGTCATTTCATAGCTGTCTTTTAAATTATTGCCCACCAAACCACTCACACGCATGGCCAAGAAAAATAAAGCAATACCAAATAAAATAACAAAAATGCCGACGGCCAGCTCACTCGTACGTGATTTCATTAAATACCTCCGAACATGACCGCAGTCAACACGAAATCAAAACCTAAAACACACAGCGACGAATACACCACTGTACGTGTTGTAGAAGTTGCAATACCTTCAGATGTTGGCTCACAAGCATAGCCTTGATACACCGCAATCCATGTACAAATTAGTGCGAACACAAAACTTTTAATAATTGTGCCGTTTAACACATCTTTAAAAAATTGCACGCTATTTTCGATACCACTCCAGTACGAACCTTCATCCGCACCCAAGAAGTCCACACCGACCAACTTACCGCCCATAATACCAACAGCGGCAAATATGACGGATAACATTGGAAGGCTAATAATGCCTGCCCACAAACGCGGTGAAATCACACGTTTCAAAGGGTCTACACCAATCATTTCCATACTTGATAGCTGTTCAGTGGCTTTCATTAAACCAATTTCAGCAGTTAATGCCGAGCCTGCACGGCCTGCAAACAATAAAGCCGCCACAACAGGTGCAAGTTCTCTTAACAATGTGAGTGCAACTGCAGTCCCCAGCATGGCTTCACTACCAAATGTAGACAAAATGCTATACATCTGTAGGCCCAAGACTGAACCAATAAATAAGCCAGATACAGTAATAATCAGCAGGGACAACACCCCAACACGATACATCTGATAAATAAACAGCTTTACCCCAAGCCATGTAGGCAAAGAGCATAAAATTTGCAACAACATAATAAATGCTGTGCCAATGCCTTGGACACGTTCAATGACGCGTCTACCTAATGCGGCAATTGCATTCATGAACGAACCTCTTGCGACAAATATGGCTGATGGCTAAATTGATAATCGACAGGACCATCGACTGAACCTGTAAGGAATTGACGTACAAAAGGTGAAGCATGTGCTTTCAGCTCAGCGGGAGTCCCCTCACCCTGAACTTTGCCTTCTGCAACCACATAAATATAATCGGCAATCGATAAGGTTTCTGCCACATCATGCGACACAATAATAGTGGTAAGATCCAAAGCTTCACGCAAAGAGCGAATTAAACGGGTTAATACACCCATCACAATTGGGTCTTGGCCTGCAAAGGGCTCATCATACATAATCAGCTCTGGATCAAGCGCAATTGCACGTGCCAATGCCACACGACGATTCATCCCGCCAGAGAGCTCTGCAGGCATAAACTGTTCTGTACCACGTAAACCTACAGATTCAAGCTTCAGAGAAACCAACTCTGATACTAAATGTTCAGGTAACTTCGTATGTGCACGGATTGGAAAGGCCACGTTTTCATACACGGACATATCGGTAAATAATGCACCGCTTTGGAAAAGCATGCCCATACGCGCACGTGCAGCGAATAATTCCTGGCGTGACATTTGGCCAATATTTTTACCATCTAGGAGGACTTCACCTGCATCGGGCACCAACTGACCACCAATAAGACGCAATAAGGTGGTTTTACCCGTACCTGACGGCCCCATAATAGCGGTGATTTGACCACGACGAATGGTTAAGCTGACATTGTCATAAATGACACGCTCTCCTCGCTTAAAACTCAAGTTTTTCACTTCAATGAGTGATTGAGCCTGAAGAGGTGTTTGATTATTCATAGCTGAGCTTATTCCTGCATTTTTTCAGCACGCATACTATAAAGGATTCAAGAACATAATGTTACCTTTCCATGTAACACAAGATGACTAAATTATAGTGTGTTTTTATTTTTTATTTTTTCAAAACTGGCGAAAACAAGGCGTACGAGTTTAAACCCAATGATTATAGACATAATAAACAATATTGCTTAAAAATAAAGCTAAACCGATATAAGGCATAAGCACCTCCAAAGAAGAAGCTTGTAAAAACCGCTTGCTAACATTCAACATAATTATCAAATAGAACAAGAAACATGATCAAGTATACATTTTATCAAAAAAAGGACAAATAAAAACCGGCGAATGGCCGGTTTTTATCTTTATTTCAGACGAAATTCAATTAGTCATTGAATTTGCGACCGCGTTCGCCATCTTCGCGACGTGGACGATCTGAATTAAATTCGCGACGTGGACGGTCATCACCAAAGCTACGTTTTGGGCGGTCACCGAAGCCACCTTCACGACGTGCTGGACGATCACCAAAATCACGTTTTGGACGGTCACCGAAAGAACCTTCACGACGTGGTTTGTAATCTACGCGATTGCCACGGTTGTCATCATTCGAGTCAAAACGTGGTTTATCGTTGAAGCCACCTTCGCGACGTGGACGATCATTGTTGAATTCACGACGTGGACGGTCTTCGAAACCACCTTCACGGCGTGGACGATCGTTGTTGAATTCACGACGTGGACGGTCTTCGAAACCACCTTCACGGCGTGGACGATCGTTGTTAAATTCGCGACGTGGACGGTCTTCGAAACCACCTTCACGGCGTGGACGATCGTTGTTGAATTCGCGACGTGGACGGTCTTCGAAACCACCTTCACGGCGTGGACGATCGTTGTTGAATTCGCGACGTGGACGGTCTTCACCACCGAATGAACGGCGTTCGCCATCACGGCCACCTTCACGACGTTTGAAGTTGCTTTCGCCTTCAAAACGACGACCGCCACCAAAACCGCCACGACCACCGCGACCACCGTCACGACGACCACGACCGCCATCACGGCTACCGCGTGCAGGAGGTGGAGATGGCTCAAGGCCTTCAATTTCAGAAACTTCTAAACGTGCATCTAGGTAATCTTCTAAAGCACGGATTTTACCGCGTTCACGGTAAGTTGCTAAAGTGATTGCTTTACCAGTACGGCCCGCACGACCTGTACGACCAATACGGTGTACATAGTCTTCGTTCTTCATTGGAAGACCAAAGTTAATTACGTGAGAGATTGTTGGTACGTCAAGACCACGTGCTGCAACGTCAGTTGCAACTAAGATTTTTGCACGACCTTCACGGATGCTACGTAAACGACGGTTACGTACAGTTTGTGGCATAGCACCGTGAAGCGCTACAACTGAGTGACCTGCTTCAGCAAGTTCTTCAGCCAACATATCTGTGTCTTCTTGAGTAGAAGCGAATACAACTGCTTGATCAAGATCTTCTTCGCTCAACCAGTGAGTAAGAAGTTTTTTCTTGTGCTCAAAACCATCAGTCCAGTGTAAAGTCTGAGTGATGTCTGTATTTGTTGTATGACCTGTTTCAATTGCAATACGTTCAGGTTCATTCATCATGCGTTCAGCAAGTGTAATGATACGTGGTGCAAAAGTTGCAGAGAACATTAATGTTTGTTTACGGTTCGCAGCCAAATCACTGATTGCTTCTAGGTCTTCAGAGAAACCAAGATCAAGCATACGGTCAGCTTCATCGACAATTAACGCGTCAACTTTGTCTAATTTAATTTGACGACGGTTTACCAAGTCAAGTAAACGACCTGGAGTCGCAACAACAACTTGCGCGCCTTTTAATTGTTGGATTTGTTTACCAAAAGGCATACCACCCATAATTGCAGCAATACGAACACCTTTCATGTGACGTACGAATGCAATTGCGTCTTGACTCACTTGTTGAGCCAACTCACGCGTTGGACATAAAACCAAAATATTAGGTTGAGTAATCGCTTTCATACGTTCTTTAAACGGTACGAAAGTATCTTGGTCAGCTAATGCATTTAAAGTTGGGAGTAAGAATGCAGCTGTTTTACCAGAACCTGTTTGGCTTGATACTAAAAGGTCTTTACCTTCTAAAGCCGCAGGAATTGATTGCTCTTGTACAGGAGTTGGCGCAGTAAAACCTAAGCTTTGTAGAGCTTGTTGCAGGGACTCGTGTAGAGGAAATTCAGCAAAAGTTTTGCTCATAGAGTTTTTCACCCGAAAAATGGGTGCTCCATTAAAATAAAGTCAATTGGACATCGGCAAAAAGCGGTACAGCAATAAACGCTGACAATCTAAGATTCAGCGGCGATCCGAGTAACGACGATGTGATATAACGCACGCATGATTACGGCTAAACCTGAAGGAATCGCTAAAGCGATTGGGGCGCGAGATATCGTCCTCTCTTTGGACCGCACGCGCATACACAATGATTTGAAGAGAAATGTTCAGGTAATGAACGAAAATAAGTGCGTGGGCGGATTATATCAGAATAATTTTAAAAGTCATCCTTTTTAGTCAACTTGAAACAACAAATTCAAAAAACATATATTTATTTGCTGTCTATCATGTAAAAATTTGACCGATAGATACTTCAAACTTTATTAAAGTACTCCTTTATTCAACCCTTTAGGCGCCGCGAGAAGTGTCATTAAAAAATTAACAATATTTTCTGGTGTATCGTGGGTAATGACCCGTGTACACGCGAAAGAAGCATATTGATCAAAACGCTGTGAAATTTTTAAGCATTCTTTTTCAGGATCTGCCTGAAGATATGCTCTGTTTAATTGCCTCTGCACAATAAGATCAATACATTGTTTTTTATCTAATGATGGTAAAAATACATAGGTCTGTGCTTCAGCTAACAGTTGATGCTTAATGGTCTTATATTCTGCATCCTGATCTAGTGCATAGGTCATAAACCCAGATGAACACACTAAAATGACAGATTGTTCTGGCTGAATTGATCTTCGCAGTTGTTGATACAAAGTGATATTACGGCGTGCATAGGCCAAATAGCCGTGCTGTTGAATATATAAAGAGATATCCCCTTCCATTTTTAGGAAATATTCATCCAAATCTATACAGACAGCCCCTATTTTAGGAGCAAGTTGCTTTGCGATCGTTGTTTTGCCTGCACCGCCAGGCCCAATAAACTGAATTAACATATTCTGCACTCTAGTTGGAGATGGGCTATTCAAACACCTGCTCAAGCTCTGTCATTTTTTATTTCTTAGATTTATTATTTTTATCAGTCTAAATATAAGCCCAATAAAAAACCCTCATCAATGAGGGTTTTTTTAAACTCGAACTACAGATAAGTTGAATAACTTATTTAGCAGCTTCGCCCCAAGCAGGAACTACAGCTTGCATTAATGGTTTTAACATTTTCATAGAACATGCGATCACTTGACCGTTTTCCATAGAATCTGAACCGCCACGTGCATCTACTACAGTACCGCCCGCTTCTTTCACAATCAGCTCACCTGCAGCGATATCCCAAGGCTTTAAGCCAAGTTCAAAGTAGCCATCTAAACGGCCAGCAGCCACATAAGCTAAATCAAGGGCAGCAGAACCGGCACGGCGGTATTGAGCACCTGCTTCAGTTACATTTAATAATGAATCGAAGTGATTTTTTGCATAAGACACTACTTCACCATTACGGACTTTACGGTAAGCATGGCCTACACCCATAAAGGTATTTTCTAAGCTGTCTTTTACATTTACACGAATACGGCGTTGGTTCAACATTGCGCCACGACCACGGCTTGCAGAGAATAACTCATCTTTTACAGGGTCATAAATAACACCGTGTTGAGTTACACCTTTATGTTGAACAGCAATAGATACACAGAAATGTGGGAAACCATTAATAAAGTTTAAAGTGCCATCAAGTGGGTCAATAATCCAACACCAATCAGCGTCATGACCTTTGCCTTCTTGAAGACCAAACTCTTCACCTAGGAAGCTGTGGTTTTTATAGCTTTTACGAAGCGTGTCGATAGTCAACTGCTCAATGTAGCGATCTACACGTGTTACAGGACCGTCGATGCCTTTTTCTTCAACTTGCAAATCGAGTTTATGACGATTTTGATGCGCTTTTAAAAGCTCTTGACCAACTAATTGAGCCGCACGCGCAGCCATCACCACCATAGGTTCCATTGAACACCCACTACAAATTTGAAGACACTGATAAAGAATAATGCATAAAAGCCCGTACATTTTAGCAAATATACGGGCTTTTAGGCAAAAAAATGTTTCTAAACGTATTTAAAAAAATAAATTCAGCGATTTAAGCGAGTTTCGACCACGCACGTTGTACTGATTTTTCAATACCTTCGGCATCAAGGCCAGCTAATTGCAACATTTGTCCATGTGAGGCTTGATGTAAAAATTCATCTGCCAAACCTAAGTTCAATGTTGGTTTCACAATACCTGCCTTCGCGAGATATTCATTCACTGCACTACCCGCACCCGCCATTACAGCATGCTCTTCAACCGTCACAAATAAAGCCGTGCTATCTGCAAGACGATCCAATAATGCTTCATCTAATGGTTTCACATAACGCATATTGACGATACGAACCGCTAAACCTTGTGTTGCTAAGGCTTGTGCAGCTTCAAAAGCAGGCTGTACACGACTACCAAACGCTAAGATTGAAATGCTTGGGCCTGCCGCCTCATTAAAGCTTGCTAAAACTTCTGCTTCGCCAATGTTCATGGCCTGAAGTTCGCTTTGGATACTTACCCCTAAACCATTACCACGTGGGTAACGTACTGCTGTTGGGCCTGGATATAAATATGCCGTATGAAGCATTTGGCGACATTCATTTTCATCTTTTGGCGCCATGATCACCATATTCGGAATGGTACGCATATAAGCGTAGTCATAGGCACCCGCATGGGTTGGGCCATCCTCGCCCACCAAACCTGCACGGTCAATCCCAAAAGTCACATCAAGGTTTTGTAATGCAACATCATGGATAAGCTGGTCATAACCACGTTGTAAGAAGGTGGAATAAATCGCGACAACAGGTTTTAAACCTTCACATGCCATACCTGCAGCCAAAGTGACCGCATGTTGTTCTGCAATAGCGACATCAAAATAACGCTGTGGAAAATCTTGGGCAAATTTTACCATGCCGGAACCTTCACACATTGCAGGTGTAATCGCGATTAAGCGCTCATCTTGTGCCGCTTCATCACATAGCCACTGACCAAATACATCTGAATATTTTGGCGCAGTTGTAGACGATGCGGGTGCGTTAAGTTTACTAATCGCATGATATTTGATTTGATCCGCTTCTGCTGGTGCAAAACCTTTGCCCTTTTTGGTATAGACATGTACCAAACGTGGACCTTTGCGCTTTTTCACTGCTTCAAAAACTTGAGTCAGTTGCACAACATCATGGCCATCAAAAGGGCCAAAATAATCAAAACCAATGGCTTTAAATAGATTGTCCGCCGCATCTGTGGCTGCGCTGTGTAAACGTGAGTTATAAGTCCATTCAGGATGAGGCTGTAGATAAGCCTCGCCCTGTTCGGTGATATTGACTGACTCACCTTTGCCCCAAATGGCTGCCAAGTGTTTGGCAAAACCACCTGTGCTACATGAAATCGACATATCGTTGTCATTCAATACAACAATTAAATCTGCATCATGTGCAACTGCATCGTTCATGGCTTCAAAGGCCATACCCGCAGTCATTGCGCCATCCCCTACAATAGCAACAACTTCACAAGGATCTTTTTGGTAACGGCGTGCCAATGACATGCCTAAACCTGCAGAAATTGCCGTTGAAGAATGGCCTACGCCAAATGTGTCGTACTCTGACTCTTCACGCGCAGGAAAGGCCGCTAAGCCATCTTTAGCACGAATAGTAACGAGTTGTTCACGGCGCCCTGTTAGCGCTTTATGTGGATAGGCTTGATGCCCCACATCCCAAATCAGGCGATCGCGTGGTGTGTTAAAACAGTAATGCAACGCAACGGTCAATTCAATCACGCCAAGATTTGCGCCAAAGTGTCCGCCGCTTTGTCCTGCTGCATATATAATAAATTGACGTAACTCATCCGCCACTTGTTCGAGCTGCGTGCTTTCAAGCAGACGGAGCTGTTGAGGTAGCTCAATGCTGTCCAGCAGCGATGTAATGGGGCGATGAGACGGTATTTCTGTATACAGCATAATATGGCAAAGCCTTCTAAAGCCTGGCAAATCCTAAGCTAGGTCAAATGGATATTCGATGATTATATCGAATTGTATCACCTTCAATCAGCCATATTTCTAGCGATGCAATTTTAAGTTCAACTCAAAATTGGGTGTTATGTTTAAGTGTAGGAGATTATCCTGAATAATCTGACTATTTATCAACTATTATCGTTCTCTTTATGCAAAAAAAGAAAATGTTCTGCACAAAATCGTAACTGCAATTCTACCAATGTCCAAGCATTACGCTATACTTTAAACAATTTACAATCAATTATTCGGGTTTGACTGTGCCTATAGAATTTGTCGCGACTTCCAGATTACCGACCGCTTTTGGTGAATTTAAAATTTCAGTATTTCAAGACCCACACACCGGCGAAGAACATGTCGCACTCTCTAAAGGCTTAGAAACCGCACCAACGGGTGCTGTTTTAGTTCGCATTCATTCAGAATGTTTAACAGGTGATGCCTTTGCATCACTCAAGTGTGACTGTGGTCCACAACTACAAGCAACACAACAACTGATTAATGATGCAGGTCAAGGCGTAATTTTATATTTACGTCAGGAAGGTCGCGGTATTGGTCTTACCAATAAAATCCGTGCTTATGCCCTACAAGATCAAGGTCATGACACTGTAGATGCAAACCTTATGTTGAATTTACCTGCGGATGCACGTACTTACGATATGTGTAGCATTATGCTGGCGCATTTACAGGTCAACGAAGTCCGCCTCATTACCAATAATCCGTTAAAACTTAAAGCATTAACAGACCTCGGCATTAATGTGGTAGACCGTGTTCCGCTTACAGTGGGTTTAAATAAATTCAATGAAGAATATTTAAAAACCAAACATGATCGGATGTCGCACATGTACGATAAAGATGATTTTTAAATAAAAGCATGAATTAAGAATAATCGGAGATTGAACACATGAAGCTAACCACGATTCTATTTGTGTTCAGTCTCTTCTTATTTGCCAACGTGTGTAAAGCCGATCTAGCACCAGCAAATGCCCAAAACACGCAAGCACCCACCATTCAAAAACTACAACAATTTCAGACGAACAATCGTTTTGCTTATGGCAGCGCTTCTGATGCAACATTACAAGAGCACATTTTAAAAAATCACATTAATCAATCTATTGAAAGTACACGACAAGCATTTATCCGTCTCTATCAAAGCAATAGCCAACCAAGTAAACAACAGTTATTACACATCTTATCCAATGGGATTAACCAAATAGATCCAAACAGTTTATATACTGATGATCGCGAGCAAGTTGCGACTATTTTTGAAAATTTTTTAGATGTTATTGGCTTAGAAAGTTCAGACGGAATACTCAACACATGGATATATGGCAAAGAAATTACTGACCTGATTACCAAACCTAAAATGCAATGACGACAAATCGATGTGAAGCATCCATTTTTTACTCGGCAATATTTTTCTTTTGCTAAACACATCTCCCTCTCTGCAATCAGAACGGGAGACTTAGCAATCTTCTCTCCAAAGTGAAAATCAAATCGTCATCGAGAATATCTGAGTTTCAGGTTTTCTTCGTTTTAAATGTAAATCAAACGCCATACAAATATTTCTTACGAAGGGCTTACCTTGCTCCGTAATCACAATTTGATCCTGTTCTATCTGCAATAAGCCATCTTGCTCCATCTCTACCAGTTGCTGAATGACATCTTCCCGTTCAGGAAAATCCATCGTCTGGTCAGCCCATGAGGTTTGAAACGCACACATTAAATTCAAAATATGCTTACGAATTTTTAAATCTTCCGCACTCAACACATGGCCTTTCACCACTGGAATTTGATGATTTTCCAGACATGCATAATATGCATCTATATTCTTTTCATTTTGTGCAAAGCTATACCAACTGTCGCTGATCGAAGATACCCCCAAGCCAATCATGACTTGTGTTTTAGATGCGGTATAGCCCATAAAATTACGGTGTAAAGCCTGCGCCTGAAACGCCTGATACATTGGATCGGTGCTTAATGCAAAATGATCCATACCAATTTCATGGTAACCATGCGCCAATAATGCTTTTTTGCCCTCTTCATAGCACTGACGTTTCATTTCATCCTTAGGCACATCAGCATCTTTAAAACCGCGTTGCCCATTGCCTTTAATCCATGGCACATGCGCATAACTATAAAATGCCAAACGGTCTGGCATTAAGCGTGTGGTCTGCTCAATGGTATTCAATACATCTTCGAGCTGTTGAAAAGGCAAGCCAAAAACCAAGTCATGGGAAATTGAGCTATAGCCAATCTCTCTTGCCCAAGTGGTCGCACGCTCTACATGGGCAAAGGGTTGGATACGGTGAATCGCTTTTTGTACATTTTCATTGTAGTCCTGTACCCCGTAGCTAACACGACGAAAGCCCACATCATATAGTGCTTGTAAGTGCTCACGCGTAGTATTGTTGGGGTGACCTTCAAAACTAAATTCATGCTCAGGTGCTACATCTGAATCGGCTAAAATCCCTTGAATTAACTGTGTTAAATGTTCAGGAGCAAAAAACGTAGGCGTCCCACCGCCCAAATGAATTTCTTTAATGACAGGTCGTTCGACCAATAATTGGCGGTACAGCGCCCACTCTCTGAGCACCGCCTGAATATAAGGCTGTTCAACTTCATGCTTTTTTGTGACTTTCTTATGGCAACCACAGAAGGTACACAAGCTTTCACAAAATGGCAGATGAATGTATAAACTGATGCCTTCAGTTGCATTGGATGCATCAAAGGATTGTTTTAGTGTGTGTTTCCATGCCTCTGATGAAAATGAAGTTTCATCCCAATAAGGTACGGTTGGATAACTGGTATAGCGTGGCCCGGGCACATTATATTTTTGGATGAGTGATGTTGCCTGTTGCATATCCACAGCCTTAACAAAAAACGAAATTGCATTTAATGCTATTTTGCTTGGCTTATCAGGTGAATTCAACCTAGCCATTTAGTCGGAATAAGCCAGCAGAGCTTCATACAAAATGCCCTTCCGACGACTTAAATTTTGACCTACTTTCAGTTTTTCCGATGCTCAAGATTGGCAAAAAAACCTTAAGTTTTTAGACATTTTATGTTTTGATATTCCTAGTCATTATATAAATCAATGAGAGTGGCAATGTCACATCCAACTTCAGCGGATATACAACGTGTCCGAGATTTCCTTTGCGATTTGCAAGCCCGCATTTGTACGGCACTAGAGCAACAAGAACATGCTGGTGGTGGCCAAGCCGAGTTTGTTATTGATGATTGGCAACGTCCTGAAGGTGGTGGTGGTCGATCCCGTGTGCTGCAAAATGGAACCGTGATTGAAAAAGGCGGTGTGATGTTCTCCCACATCCAGATCTCTAAGCTCCCTGCCTCGGCAACAGAGCGTCACCCACAAATTGCAGGTGCGAAAGCACAAGCGATGGGCGTATCACTGGTCATTCATCCGAAAAATCCAAATGTACCCACCTCGCATGCCAATGTTCGATTATTTGTCGCCGAAAAAGAAGGCCAAGACCCAATTTGGTGGTTTGGTGGTGGTTTTGACTTAACGCCTTTTTATCCTAATGAACAAGATGTCCTGAGCTGGCATCAAACAGCCCACGACTTGTGTGCACCATTTGGCGATAACGTTTATGCCGAACATAAACAGTGGTGTGATGATTACTTCTACTTAAAGCATCGCGATGAACAGCGTGGTGTAGGTGGCTTGTTCTTTGATGATTTGAATCAATGGGACTTTGAGACATGCTTTAAATACATGCAAGCTGTGGGTAATGGCTACCTTGAAGCGATTTTACCCATCTTTGAACGTAACCGTGACAAGCCCTACAGCGAAGCACAGCGAGACTTCCAACTGTACCGTCGTGGACGCTATGTCGAATATAACTTAGTGTATGACCGAGGCACCTTGTTTGGCTTACAAACGGGTGGGCGCATTGAGTCCATCTTGGTCAGCATGCCTCCACTGGCAGGTTGGTCGTACCGTCCAGAATGGGATGCAGATTCTGCTGAGAAAAAACTCACAGACTATTATTTAAAACCACAAGACTGGTTAAACACGCTGAAATAAGTTTTTGTATCCCCGTCTGCTTTAAATACAATCAAGCCTCCAACTCTTGGAGGCTTTTTTACATAGACTGAAAATCCATTACCAAACTGAGCGCTTAACATAGACATCAAAGATCAGCTTCAATTTGAGCTCCCGACTCCCCCTTACTTATTTACCTTTGATGTACACAATATAGACTCAACGTTGGCAGTCCTTGCGATTAACCTACATCTATTATCGTCGAGTGCTGTACTATGAATGCTCAAGTCATCATCATGACTTTAGAGTGTTGAAGATCTATCCTGATGAAATATGCCTCATCATCAAAATGATATTGTCATGATTGCAATCTATGATCTTCTCCTCCTACAGATCAAACGCAGGAAATAGCATGAATATCATCAAAACCCATTCCACACTATTCAGCTTTTGGGGATTTATCGTCCTTATGCTCACAGCTATCAGTATCGCGCTTTTTTCTGAAAGCCAGTTTAATGATCAATTTGCTTATAGCACGATGCCGATCGCATTGATTGGGATTCTTTTGAGCGCTTCTTTTTTAGCTATTGATGCCATATTTGAGCTTTGCAACTCTTAAATACAGCAAAAATTACCCAATAACAGAATGAAGAATCACAAAGCAAAGCTTGGGCTGAAATTTTGATTAAAGCTTTAGACTGACGCATAATTGCCGTATATTGATGCACATTTCTCCACATGGATTTTGTGCGATGAGCAAGCAATTTGCCGTGATCGGCCATCCAATTGAACAATCTCGTTCTCCAGAACTGCACCATGCCTTTGCCCAAAAAATGGGTATCGACCTGAATTATGCGAAACGCCTTGCACCACTCGATGGCTTTGATGCCAGCATGCAAGATTTTTTCGCACAAGGCGGGCTTGGGATGAATGTGACTGTTCCATTTAAAGAACAAGCTTTTAATGCCTGCACGGTGCTTACTGAGCGTGCAAAAATTGCCAAAGCTGTAAATACCCTTTGGATGCAGAATGGTCAATTACATGGTGACAATACCGACGGCCAAGGGCTGGTCGAAGCCATCCTTGCCTTAGGGTGGAACTTAGCACAAAGTCGTATTTTAATTATTGGTGCAGGTGGCGCAACGCGTGGCGTGATCTACCCACTTGTTCAAGCGGGTGCGCAAAAAATTGTGATTGCAAACCGCACCTTGGCACGTGCCGAACAACTGGTTGCAGATCTAAAAGATGCAGTCCCAAATACTGAACTCAGTGCGGTTGAATTGCATGACTTAGATGGCGATTTTGATCTGGTCATCAATGCAACGTCTGCAAGCCTTTCTGGCGATGCGCTGGTTTTGCCTGAAACTTTACAATTTAAATATGCTTATGAAATGGCATACGGCAAAGCATCAAGCTTTTTGGATCAAGCCAAAGCGCGTGGTGTGCCGACATCTGAAGGTTTTGGTATGTTGGTCGGACAAGCGATTGAATCCTTCCGCATTTGGCATGGCGTCAAACCAAACTTAAAAGATTTTCTGTAATTTAGGCTTTTCCTAATATCAAAAAAATGTGCTATTGCCCTGTGATTTATGCAGGTGCAATGGCGCATATTTGTTGGGCCGTGGGGCATTTACACAATTTTTCCCATGCAGTCATTTTGATCATAATGACAAAAATAAAATGAGTTCATGCGATCTTCATTCAAAACTTTAAATACCCATACACAGTCAGCATATAATTAAATATACATCTGTTTTATATTGTTTTATCTCATTAAAAATAATCATTAATTCAATATTTTTTGATTTTTTGTTGTAATTAAACCAACAATTGTATTGCAAAAATATTTCAGCAATTCGCATTTCTGACAGTTTGATCAGTCTATGCTATCAATGTAATTTAATCATTATTGTGAATAATCAAATCATCGAACCAGATAATCCAAAACTATTTTAAATTAGGATTAAATTATGCCTGCTTATAAAGCTCCTTTACACGACATTCGTTTCTTAATGAACGAAGTATTCGACTTCCCTGCACATTTTAAAACTTTATCTAACGGTGACCTTGCAGACGCTGACACTGTAGACATGATTTTAGAAGGTGCTGCCGATTTTTGTGAAAATGTACTTTCTCCTCTAAACCAAAGTGGTGATGAAGAAGGCTGTCACTTTGAAAATGGTGAAGTAAAAACACCAAAAGGTTTTAAAGACGCGTACGACCAATTTGTTCAAGGTGGTTGGCAAGGTCTGTCTTATCCAGAAGAATTTGGTGGTCAAGGCTTACCAATGTCGCTTAACCTGATCAAATCTGAAATGATGGGTACAGCGAACTGGTCATTTACCATGTACCCTGGCCTCAGCATGGGCTGCATGAACACCATCATGCAATTTGGTACAGAAGAACAAAAAAATACCTATATGCCTCACCTCACTGCAGGTACTTGGTCGGGCACAATGTGCTTAACTGAACCTCAATGTGGTACAGATTTGGGCCAAGTAAAAACCAAAGCTGAGCCAAATGCTGACGGTACTTATGCCATTACAGGTACAAAAATCTTTATTTCTGCAGGTGAGCATGACCTAACAGAAAACATTATTCATATTGTGCTTGCTCGCCTTCCAGATGCACCTGCAGGCACACGCGGTATTTCTCTGTTCATCGTTCCTAAGTTCATTCCAACTGCAGATGGTGGTGTAGGTGAACGTAACCCTGTGACTTGTGGTTCTATTGAACACAAAATGGGGATCCGCGCTTCTGCAACAGCTGTACTGAACTTTGACAGTGCAAAAGGCTACTTGATTGGTGAAATGCACAAAGGTTTACATGCTATGTTTACCTTCATGAATACAGCCCGCATTGGTACGGCGGTACAAGGTTTGGCACATGCTGAATTGGCATTCCAAGGTGCATTACCATACGCGAAAGACCGTATGTCTATGCGTGCGCTATCTGGTAAAAAAGATCCAGAGAAAGTAGCTGATGCAATTATTCACCATGCGGACGTACGCCGTATGCTGTTAACTCAAAAAGCCATTGCTGAAGGTGGCCGTGCCATGATTTATCATGCTGCACAGTTGGCAGACAAAATGGCAGATTCTTTAGCTCAAGGCAATCAAGCAAAATTCGAAGAATATGATGACAAGCTTGGTTTCTATACCCCAATCTTGAAAGGTTTCTTAACTGAATTGGGTTATGAAGCGGCGAATCATGGTATGCAAGTTTACGGCGGTCATGGTTATATTAAAGAATGGGGCATGGAGCAAATCGTACGTGACTCACGTATTTCAACCCTATACGAAGGTACAACTGGCGTACAAGCACTGGATTTAATTGGTCGTAAAGTGTTGTTATCGTCTAAAGGTAAAGTCGTACGTGACTATACTGCTGAAATCTTAAAATTCTGTGGCGTACATGCACGCAATAAATATATGCGTCGTTTTGCATGGGATTTAACTAAAATCTGTGCACAGTGGAACGCATTGACTGTTCGTATTATGTTGGCTGCACGTAAAGACCGCGACATCGTATCGTCTGCATCTGTCGATTACTTGATGTTCTCTGGCTATGCCATGATGGCATTCTACTGGGCGCAACAAGCTGCCGTTGCTTCTGCAAAACTGGCTTCTGGCGAAGGTCAAGAAGTACCAGAGTTCTATAAAGCAAAAATCAAATTGGCAGACTTCTATTTCGAACGCCTATTGCCACGTACACAAGGTCATGCTGAAGCGATGGTGAACCCATCTAAAACAATGACATCTTTAGCACCAGAGCATTTCAGTTTCGACTATTAATTTGTTGTTATAAAAAAGACCGCTTCCGCGGTCTTTTTTATGCTCATTACTTTTAAATTCTAAGCAAATAAAGCAGAGCGCATTCCTTCTTAAAAACTCATATCCATAAAACGTCAAAAGACGCTCATTGCGCCTTTTGTCTTTCTTTAAATTTAAAAATATTAGCTTAAAGAAACTCTTCCAGTACTGAATTTAAAAAGATATGCCCCTGCTCTGTACATGACAGCACATTTTCATCAGCCACCATTAACTTGCGCTCACGTAAGGAATTTAAAAGCTCCTTTAAACCATCTAAACTTAATCCTGCACGTTCCGCATAAAGTGCAGCATCCACCCCATGATTCAAACGCAAGGCATTCATCATAAATTCAAATGGCATATCCTCTTGTTCAATTTTTTTAAATTGCAAATGCTCTGCTGGCACTTTGGCTAAATAGTCTTTCGGCAAGCGGGTTTTCTGATAGCGATACACCCCATCTGGCTGTGTCACTTTGCCATGTGCGCCTGCACCAATCGCAAGGTAATCGCCAAACTGCCAGTAATTCAGGTTATGCGCCGAAGGCTTTTCTTTACGCCAAGCCGAAACTTCATAATTGATAAAGCCCTGTGCTTTTAAATAGGCCTCACCCTGTGCTTGAATCTCTTCCAATACATCATCAACTGGCAAGATCGGCTGTGTGCGGAAAAAAACAGTATTCGGTTCAATTGTTAACTGATACCACGACACATGCGTCGCGCCATTTTCTACCGCCAGTTTTAAGTCCAATAAGGCTTGCTCAATCGTTTGCTCTGGCAAACCATGCATGAGGTCAACATTCACACGCTCAAAACCTGCTTCTTTAGCATGCTGAATCGCAGAAATTGCGTCATCGTTAGAATGAATACGGCCTAATTTTTTCAGCTGATCGGTATTAAAACTTTGTACGCCGATCGACAAGCGGTTAATCCCTGCCTCTAAATAGCCCGCAAAAGGATCATGTTCCACTGTGCCCGGATTGGCTTCTAAAGTAATTTCACAGCCATCTTCAAATGGAATAATGCTTTTGAGCTGTTCAAATAACCATTGATAACCTTTTGCGGAAATCAAAGATGGCGTGCCACCCCCAATAAATACGCTGTGTACCGCACGGCCTTGGGCAAAATCGACTTGCGTTTTAAAGTCTTCAACCAGCGCCTGTAAATATTCTTTTTCTAGATCTAAAGACAGTTCACCATTGGGTACTGCATGCGAGTTAAAGTCACAGTATGGACATTTTCGCACGCACCACGGCATGTGAATGTATAAAGACATCGGAATATTTGCAGGAATGAGTTCAGCCAAGGAGAATGCTCAAATGAAAAAAGAGAAGATGAATATTTTAGCATGAGTCCATAAACACACTAAGGCATTCTATATTTCTGTTCTGAAGTTTTATGCAGTACACTCAATCAAATTAAAAAAATTTACAGATAAGAAAATGAAAATAAGTAGCCACCTACTGTATTTACTCCCACTTGCGATGGGTATTGGCATCGCCATGACCATTCAAACTGCAATTAACAGCCAATTGCGTGAATATTTATATTCTCCATTACAAGCCGCCCTATTATCGTTTTTGATAGGTACAATAGTGCTTGCTGTCCTTGTGTTTTTTCAACCTGTCGAAAAGCCTAGCCTTGAAACGCTGCTACAGATTCCTTGGTTTTTATGGCTGGGTGGATGCTTAGGTGTATATGCCATTAGCATCAGTATTTATACGGCACCCAAATTAGGTTTTTTAAGCCTATCTGGCCTGATTATTTTTGGCCAAATTGCCATATCAATGTTTATTGACCAATACGGCTTATTGGGTAATGAAAAAACTCCTATTCATTGGCAGCGCCTTTTAGGTGGCGTGGTGATTTTTATTGGTGTGCTTCTCACTTTACAACGCTAAGACCTCATACCTAAGCACCTCAAAGAAAGAGTATGTTCTGTGTCTACTGTCACAACAACCCGCTTTGAATTAAAGCAACTGTTCCGCTTGATGATTCCCATCTTAATCACCCAATTTGCGCAAGCAGGTTTTGGTTTGATTGATACCATTATGGCTGGCCATTTGTCTGCGAATGATTTGGCTGCTATTGCAGTTGGTGTCGGGCTATGGATTCCGATTATGCTACTGTTTAGTGGCATCATGATTGCCACAACGCCTTTAGTCGCAGAAGCCAATGGTGCGCGTACACCTGAAAAAATTGCCACCATTGCTCGCCAGTCTTTATGGATTGCCTTTATTCTTGGAATCATTGCCTGCCTGATTTTACAAGTTGCACCTTTTCTACTCCCTATTTTAGGTGTACCTGAAGCATTGCTCCCCAAAGCCAGCTTATTTTTACATGCGATTGGTTTTGGTATGCCTGCGGTGACCATGTATGCAGCCCTACGCGGTTATTCCGAAGCATTGGGCTACCCTAAACCTGTCACAGCCATTAGCTTAATTGCACTTGCTGTACTGGTGCCGCTGAACTTTATCTTTATGTATGGACTCGGCCCAGTGCCTGAGCTTGGCTCTGCAGGCTGTGGTTTTGCGACTGCTATTTTGCAGTGGCTGATGTTCTTGGCTTTAGCACTGTATATATTTAAAGGCAGTGCCTATAAAAAAACCCAGCCTTTCGCGGTCTGGGAAAAATTAGACCCCGTGTGGATGAAACGCATCTTTACACTGGGCTTTCCTATCGGCTTAGCGATTTTCTTTGAGGTGAGTATTTTTAGTACTGCCGCCATTGTGCTCAGCCCACTCGGTGAAGTGACTGTAGCTGCACATCAAATTGCCATCTCCATCACATCACAGCTGTTTATGATTCCTATGTCTTTAGCCATTGCGCTCACCATTCGGGTGGGCACGTATTATGGCAGTCAAAACTGGGCTGCTATGCGCCGTGTACAAATAGTTGGTCTGGCAACAGGGACCGTTTTTGCACTCATTACCATGCTACTGCTGTGGCTACTACGCGCTGAAATTGTGTCGCTCTATACCTTTGACTATGATGTTGCGGTATTGGCGGTGTACTTGGTGCTCTTTGCAATTGCTTATCAATTGATGGATGCATGGCAAGTGAGTGCTGCAGGTTGCCTACGTGGCATGCAAGACACTAAAGGCCCAATGTGGATTACCATGCTGGCCTATTGGATTATTGCCTTCCCTGTGGGTATTTATTTGTCACGCTTTACCGACATGGGCGCAGCGGGTGTTTGGATTGGACTGATTGTTGGTTTAACTGTGGCCTGCATCTTACTCATTAGCCGTTTGATGATTATAAATAAACGTATCGCACAGCTTTAAATTTGATTGTCCATACGGTTACGGCTCGTATGGACTTTTCTTCTCAGTACTTTAACTAACCCAAGTCAGCCAACGCTTTTTTTAAGCCCTCAGGCACATCTGCTTCCTCTGCCTCTTTCATAATGGCTTGACCCACAATCACATCTGTACCGTTAAAGGTCATGGTTGGCGAACCATAAAGCTCATAGCCTTCATTTAAGGCCTTGGTCACACGTGCACAAAAGGTCACATCATCTTTACCGGTTAAATATTTATATACTTTCATGGCCTAATTTCGTCTGAGTTACTCAGCTTATTTTAAGCTTAATCCTACAAGATGTAAGGCTGAGTTTAGAAACTTTGCATGAATGGCTAAGCGATACACATGAGCCAACAATGCAAAATGATGCCAAAACAACGATCAGCTTTAAACTGCCTGATAGCCTGTAAGTAAGATTGATTTAACACCCTGATGTCGTCATAGACACAAAGCTTTAACATTTTAAAGTAGGCAACACCTTGATTAACGCCTATGATCAAAACCATATTTTATGATGATCTTGAGGAGCATCACATGGCCAAATCGGCTAGCACCCCCGGTCGCCGCTTTATGAAACTTGCGGGAATGACTGCAAGTATTGCCAGCAAGACAGTTTCAAATTCGATTAAAAACCTCACTGCCGACGAAGAGCAAAAGAATGCTTCGCGCAGCAAATTATTTCAAGATATTGGGGTACAAATTGCCGACACCCTCGGTGACATGAAAGGTGCTGTCATGAAAGTCGGACAGATCGCCTCACAATATAAAGACATTTTCCCACCCGAAGTTGCAAAGGCTATAGGCAAACTACAACGTCAAGCACCGCCTATGCCGTTTAGCGATATTAAAGCGCAAGTGGAAAAGGAACTAGGCAAGCCCATTCTTGAGATATTCAAAAGTTTTGATGAAGTGCCCTTTGCCGCTGCCTCCATTGGCCAAGTTCACAAAGCGACTTTGCCCAATGGCCAGCAAGTTGTGGTCAAGGTGCAATACCCAGGTGTAGATGAAGCCTGTGAAAGCGACTTAAAACAGGTTCGCCTTGCACTCCGCTTAATGGGCGTATTAAAAATTGATCGTAAACTCCAAGATCAATTATTTCATGAGATACAAGAAAGCTTAGATAACGAACTCAATTATCAAATTGAAGCACAAAACCTTGCCGTTGCACGTACCTTCCATGAAGCACTCGATAGCAAGATTGTCATTCCCCAAGTCTATGAAGATTATTCTTCACGCCATATTTTAACTTTAAGCTTAGAAGAAGGCGAAAGCATAGAAACAGCAAGTACTTGGTCACAAGATACCCGCAATGAATTGGGTCGCCGTTTACTCCGTGCTATGGGACAAGAAATTTTCTTCTTAAAACGTTTTCACTGTGACCCACATCCGGGCAACTTCGCCTTTCGTGAAGATGGTACGGTCATTATTTATGACTTTGGTGGCGTTAAAATTTTATCCAATGACACGGTACAACAATTTAAAGCATTAATACGTGCAGCACGCGCAGAAAATATTCCAGAAATTGAAAACCAGCTGGATGCACTGCACTCGATGGCAGAAAAAGGAAAATTCCCAGAAGCCCTATACAAAGAATGGTTAGAAGTGCTCATGCGTCCACTCACAACGCAATATGACTTTGCCGAAAACTCTGCACATCATGATGGTGTTGAGCTGATTAAACCTTCATTAAAATATTGGGATGTGTTTAAGCCTTCGCCTGATACGCTTATGGTCAACCGTACCGTGTCTGGGCATTACTGGAATCTTATTCATTTAAAAGTGAATGACAATTTAAATGATATTTTTGAAGAGTTAATTCCCCCTCTGGCCTAAGTTTGAATTTGCCTTAAAAGCTCGATCTCGATCGGGCTTTTTTTATGGCTTGTAATGAAATGACAAGACGCGCTGACATTCGCTTGTCCAAAGTTCCATTGGTGAAGAAATGTAAATCTGCTTGCAGATATTAATGTTACAATATAACATAACATTAAATTTGAAATCTGCGATAGGGGAAGAACAATGCGTCCGAATATTCATCCTCAATACCAAGATGTACTTTTTCATGACACCAATGCTGATGTGTATTTTGTGATTGGCAGTACACTACAACCGACACAAACACGTGAATATGAAGGTGAGACATATCCTTACGTCACTTTAGATATTTCAAGTGCATCACATCCGTTTTATACGGGTGAACAACGTCAAACTAGCAATGAAGGCCGTGTGGCAAGCTTTAACAAACGTTTTGCGCGTTTCAAACGCTCACACTAAATTCATATTGTTTTAAGCTTTTGCTTTTAAAGTAAAACTATTAAAGAAGTCTAAGATCCCCTCCTCCAGCTTAGACTTCTTTTTTTTGTCTGTGCACAGCCAATTTATACTTTTAGCAAATACTGAAACAGATAAAAACCCAAAGCCAACAGTACTACACCCAACACCACACTCGACCCTACATAAAGCAAGGCAATACTGGTTTGTGCCTGTTTCAGCAATTGAAAGGTTTCTAAGCCAAAACTCGAAAAGGTGGTAAACCCGCCTAAAATACCGACCATCACAAACAAACGAGTTTCTTGTTGCAATACGGGATATTTCTGCGTAAGTGCAAAAAAAATACCTGCGATAAAACACCCAAGTAAATTAATCGCCCACGTGCTCCAAGGAAACAAACCACTCGGCTTATACAACCAAAGCCCTGTGCCATAACGCAGACTTGCACCTATTGCCCCCCCAAGGGCGACCAATAACCAATTCATGGATGTTCCTATCTATTTTTGAGGCAATCTCGCCTGCTTTTCTAAGTTCTGCCTGTCACTATAGCTGAACTTTGACTTCTATTCGGCACCCAAATTCACTCAATTTAAATGCAAAATCTTGCTATATTCGCAAAGCTTAATTTACATTTTTTACGGATGATTCATTCATGGCGCAACAATTATTGGCAGAACTTCAAGCTGGCACAGCAAAATTTGCTGACGTGATTGCATTTATTGAAGCACGTTATGTTCATACGCCAACAGCATTTCAAAATGGCCAGCAAAGCAACGGTGCCAATGAAAACCAAGGCAGTGCCAAAGTATTTTCTTTTGCACAGCTGAATGGCTTAGATCAAGCGCAAACTTTAAGTTTATTTGCTGAACATTATGCATCTGTACTGGCAACACCAGAAGCGACAGATCACCAAAATATTCGCCAATTTATGCTCAATGGCTGGGACGGCATTCAATTTGATGGCCAAGCCTTAACTGCAAAATAAGCCTATGCGCTGAGCAATCATATTCAATCGACTTTAAAGCAATCAAGCCAGCATTCGTGCTGGCTTGATCAGTAGAAATGTACGTAAAAAAACGTTACTACACTCTAATCGCTTAAGAAATTCTAACTCGGCACTGCCATTCGTCAATCGAGTTTTTTTCCCACGGTCGTGCATGCTGTATATGCAGTACCTCTTCACCCGCTTGTTGTGCAGTAAAACGATAAGTTTTTTGACCACCTACACCCACAATAGGCGGATCATTTTGCTTTGGTTGATCCGATTTAAACAATTCTTCAGCTTTAAATAGCTTAGGGCTTTTCGTTAAGCGCCAGACATAACCTGTGGTTGGGTTTTCATCTAATATGACTTCAAGTGTTTGACCACGATCCATCTCTAAGAGTGCTGGACAGCTTTGCTTACCTGTAAAAATATGATTTTTACCATCGACTGTTGAGCTCAAACTACTACACCCACCCAAACCTAAGGCCAAAACCAAAGCCATACCCACTGCTTGTAACTTCATGATGATGCCAACTTAATTCTAACTTTTAACGCGTTCAATCCATTGAATTGAATCTACTCGAAAAACTTCACAAGCCCCATCCCCTGTATCGGTTGGGGTTAAGGATGAGGTCCAAACCAAATCTTTGTCTTTAATTTCGACCAAATCACCTTTTAAGCGGACTAAATCACCGCGTTTAACTTTTTTAATTTCTTTGGCAATCGCAGGACTAGAAGGAATAATGTGCATATTTGACACCATCATCATCGCCTGCTTTTCAGGTACGGGAACTTTATCCATACGCCAGTTTAAATAGCGGTCATATTGATTGACGCTAATACGGCGAGCAATTTCTGGCTCGGCAAATAGCCCCCAACTCACGGCATAATCGATAGGTGAAAATTTAGCTTGTTCATCACTGCTATACGTTTTTGAACCTAAAATTCGAAAGTCACCATAAAATGGCTGTAAGGTGGAAATAGACTGCCCTTGAGCAACCGGTGCTAAACCTTTGGCAATATTATATTCCGATGATGCCTGCGCACCTGTTTGTAGCAGTATTGAAGCCAATACCGTACTGAGTAAAATCTTTTTCATCATCGGGTTACCTCTTTTCATTGCTTCGTTCAGGCCTTTGCAGTCGATGCCTTCGACTAATACAATCCAGCGGATGTTCAATCCCAAATAGACCGATGATCAGCATCTCACCTGAAACTGAACGCTTGCTTAATCATTTATTTCTAATCTTATATTAAGGAAAAATTCGGCAGAAACATTAGTAACTTGGTAACAATTCAGCCCTATTGACGGGTATATGTCTTATCTTTTGAGCCATATTCGACTAAGCTTGGCAACATTCCCATTCATTTATAATAATAGCGCAACAATGATTTATAAATTTTATCAACAACATATCTTTCCACACTTACTCAATCAAGTCATGCAAGTGCCCAGCTTAATGGATAAGCGCCGTGAATTACTGTTGCCCATTCAAGGTGAAGTTTTAGAGATTGGTTTTGGTACAGGATTGAATCTTGCATTTTATCAAGCAGTAGATACCGTGTATGCCCTAGAGCCCAATATTGAAATTTATCAACTGGCAGCACAGCGCATACATGAAACGCCTTTTGAGGTTCAGCATATACAGGCCAGTGCTGAAAAACTCCCTTTTGCAGATCGTAGCTTAGACCATATTGTTTGTACTTGGACCTTATGTAGTATTGCCGATGTGGAACTTGCACTCGATGAAGTGTATCGCGTACTCAAAGTAGGAGGCACCTTCCATGTAGTTGAGCATGTTTTACACAATGAAAATCACAACATCCAGCGCCTACAAAATCTGTTCACCCCGCTACAAAAACGCGTGGCCGATGGCTGTCATTTAAACCGTAATATAGAACAAGCTTTAAAAAATGCAGACCTCGAAATTACTGAACTGCAATATTTTGATGCTGAGGGCATTCCATCCATTGGACGTCGCATGTTGTTGGCACGGGCGGTAAAAAGCTGATGAATAACCTGCAACTGAATGCAGCGTTAAGACAACAGCTGAATATAGGTAATTTTGACGATACTGCATTGTGGTCTAGGTCGCGGTATATTCATGCCTGTCACAAAGCGCTTGCCTGTTTTCAGTTGCTGTACATTGACATATTGCCCTTGTAACTTCACATGCTGACCCGGTTTTAAACGTCGTAGTTGCTTGGTAATCCGCTCATTAGCAGCAATTGCACTCACATTGAGGCTGTCTGCACGGACCTGATCTGCTGTTAAGCTTGAGTTCGGCTTGAGCTGAAAATCATAGCACCGACTGTGCTGATTAAAATCGACCTGTTTCAAAGTATTCGCTTTAGCCAACATCCCCTGTACCAGCAATACATCCACATTGCTCAGATAAGCCAAATCGTTATATTCCCCCACCCATGCCGATGCACGGAATAGCGCACTTCTTTGTGCCGAATAAAAACGCTGACCCGCAACGGTAAAATCTCCAGAAAATTCACCGCGTGTTTCTAGCTGAAAATTTTTAAGAACACCCGGCTGTTCCAAATGTGGAATTTCTCTAAAATACGCATGCCAGGTCCAAATCAGCAATGCTAAACAAGTGAAGGCGATCAGCAACTGTTTCATGCATTTATCTCCCCCGTCAGCATGACGATATGGTTCAGCGCACAATAAAGTACCTTCAAAAAAGTACCCTCAAATTAGTCATTAAAGTTAATTCTTATGGTTTCAAAACGTACACGTCCCTCAGCGATTGCTTGTGCGATTGCTTGCTGACCTTTGGTTAACCGTGCGCCACCACTTTTAATATCAATCAATACCACTTCAATATCATCTGCATGACCATCCCCATCACGATAATCGGTATAACCATCAAAGACCACATAATCGACAGGATCGCCCAGAAACTTGGCATCACTCGGCAGGTACTGAAATTCAGGCATAATAGGTGCCAGTTGCTCTGCCATTTTGCCCTTTAATACTGCGCGACTGGTATTTACACTACGCTTTTGGGCATGGGTTAATGCTTGCTGATGCTCTAACTCCAACTCGGCAATATACTTTTCATACTCTGCTCGAATACGTCCATTGCGCGAGTTACTTAAAATGAGCGTAGTCAACACCGCCCCAATGCATGCCCCAATCAACATGGCCATCCAAACCGACATCTGTTCTTCCTAATTCAATGGCTTAAACTGCAACTACAACTTTCGTTTTCTGTCCTATGCATTGCACAAAAGAATGATATGCTAGGGCCGAGCAGAATAAAATCATTATTGGGTCATGAAAACAATTTTAGTTGCCAATCAAAAAGGCGGATGCGGGAAAACCATAACAGCCATCAGTTTAGCTTCTGCACTGGCACAAAAAGGCTATAAAGTCGCTTTGGCCGATGCTGACAATCAAAAATCAGCTTTGCAATGGTTAAAGCAACGCCCCGAACAAGTCGCTTCTATTCAAAGCCTCGATTGGCGTCATGAAAAATCCATTGGCGATGCACCCAAAAATACTGAATATTTGATTATTGATGCCCCTGGCGCGCTTTCTGGTGAACACGCCGAACAACTGATTAGTGAAGCCCACACGATCATTACCCCGCTACAACCCTCATTTTTTGACATCGATTCAACTCGCCGTTTTCTAAAGCATCTTCAAGACATTAAACGGATTCGTAAGGGTAAAGTTCAAATTTTACTGCTCGCCAACCGTGTCAAACCCAATGCAACCAGTGCAAAAGATATTCAAGATTTTTTTGCCAAAATTGAACAACAACCTGTTGCTTGGATTTCTGAACGTAGTGCTTATGGTCAATTGGCCATGCAAGGCTTGAGTGTATTTGATAAAACCCAAAAAAATTACATTAGCATTCAAAACCAATGGCAACCTATATTGAATGCTATTATTGATGATGAAAGCGACTGGTTTTAAGCCCTCGCTTTTTACTGTACTTTCGTCATCAAGTGAAGTGAAAATAAAAGGTTTTCATTGGTAAATACTCATTTTCGAGTAGTTTTTTTCAGTTAATATGGACCATGTCCTCTTTAATCATCTGAGAACTCAGTGCAACAATACGCGCCTACCTTACAAAAATTCTTATTGTTCGGATTGTTTTTTGTCCTGATCTTTTTAAGCTTTAATGTCTTAAAATATTTTATTGTGCCTGTGGTTTGGGCTGCAATTATTGCCTATATGACATGGCCACTGTATCAGCGCATTTTAAATGCTTGTAAAGGGCGTGCCACGCTCAGCGCTACACTGATGATCTTACTGGTGGTATTGGTCGTTGGCTTACCTGTAATTTTTGCAATCTTCTTGCTCCAACACGAAGGCCGTAATTTATATTATGAATTACAAAAACAAGTATTTTCAGGGCATTTGAACGTACCGCAATTTGTACGTGACTTGCCAATTATTGGTAAAGAAATTAACCGTACGCTACACGATTTAAATACAGACCCAAACAGTATTATTCAATCCGTGCAAATTTGGGTTCAGGGTCATTTAAATTATGGTAAAGCCTTAATTAATGAAGTCAGTAAAAACATTTTTAAATTGTGTTTTGCCGTCATGTCTTTATTTTTCTTTTACCGTGATGGTCAACTCATTTTAGACCAAGCCAGCAAAGCCTTAGAAAAAGTGATTGGTCCACGTATTCATCATTATTTGGCAACCATTTCAGACACCACACGGGCAGTTGTTTATGGTGTAGGTCTGACAGCGGTCGCACAAGCCACTTTAGCAGGCATTAGCTACTTTGTTGCAGGTGTGCCCAACCCCATGTTGCTCACTTTAGTTACTTTTATACTGGCACTCATTCCATTTGGCCCACCTGTGGCTTATACCTCAGTATCCTTATGGCTATTTTCACAAGGTCAAACCATTGAAGCGATTGGGGTCATGGCATGGGGCGTGTGTATTGTCAGTACAGCAGACAACGTGATTCGACCTTTGGTCATTTCGGGTGCAACACAAATTCCATTCTTATTAATTATGTTTGGTGTATTGGGTGGTCTGGCAAGCTTTGGCATGGTCGGTTTATTTATTGGTCCAGTGATTTTGGCGGTGTTGTTGGCCATTTGGCGTGAATGGCTACATGAAGCCAATATTGAACCTGTACAAGTGCCAAAAGCTACCCTAGCACATGACTTAGATGATGATTCAGATCTAAAAAACTAAATCGTCAGGCGCATCAAAATTAGGCGATATCATCATCGCAATAATATTAAGGTAAGGTTCATCCCCTTGCCTTTTTTGTTACAGAGCTAAACCGAATTTACATGGCAGTTCAGGCAAAGCTCTGTTTCAATGAGCTATGACCCTATACACCAAGGACGTATACATGCCACATTTGAATTTTAAAAAAACCACGAAAACCTTAGTTGGTCTTTCATTCGGTTCATTATTTATGCTGGGCTGTGCCAGTACACTACCTTTAAAAGATGGCACACCCAACCAACAAGTTAGCGTTAATGCCGTAACACCTGCGGGTATTGGCGCGACCATTGGAACGATTCACTTGGAGGATAGTCAGTCTGGCTTAGTGCTTCATACACAACTGAGCCAATTGCCTGCTGGCCCGCATGGTTTTCATATTCATGAAGTCGGATCATGTGCACCTGCCAGCAAAGATGGAAAAATGGGCGCTGCTTTAGCTGCAGGTAGCCATTTTAATCCGAATAAAGCCCCAAATCATGGTACGCCATTAACAGGCCACTTGGGCGACTTACCATTACTAAATGTACAAGCTGACGGTACAGCACAAGTGACGCTGGTTGCGCCACGTTTAAAACTGGCCGATGTACAAGGCCGTGCCATCATGATTCATGCTGGCGGTGACAACTACTCAGACTCACCAAAAGCATTGGGCGGTGGTGGTGATCGAATTGCATGTGGTGTGATTCAATAAACACACGAATAAATTGATCAAGCGATATGGCAATAACTGTGGATAAAATTGATTTTATCCGCAGTCAGCAATGACCTAAATAGCGCCCGCGATTCACGGCCTTATCCACGTGATTGCAACTGATTTCTTAAGGCGTAGCGTCTGCAATGCTCTAAGTAACCCGCCTCATGCTCGCTGATGAGTTCGACAATGCTACGCCACAACCAAAACGGCACATCAATGGTTTTAGATTGAGCGCGCTTCAACTCTTTGATCCATGACTTACGTTCGACTTGTGTCATTTGCCTCACATGCGCCCGCCCAACCACAAAAGCCAAATAAAAGGCTAAATTTCGCGCTTCAAATTGATTGGTACCCTCAATTTCTAGCTTCAAATCCTGAGGCATGAGCTCTCGAATAAAGACCGAAGTATCTAAAAACTGAGATGCACGCATGCGACTGCCTAAATAAGGCGATAAATGCCGTGCGCCTTCGACGATCCGCTCAGCATTGTCTCTGGGCATAGAGGCTTCGGTATAGCGTGGCGCGAGAGCACGGGCCGCTTCTTTTAAATCCATGAGGCAAAGGTCACTGCCCTCACTGATGTGATGATGATTGGTATCCATCAGTACAATGTAGCGCAGCAATCCCAAAGAGCTACAGCCTTTGACCCAATACGCCGCATCGAGCATGTGAATACGATCTGCCTCACTGCGTTGCCCAATCATCATAACTAAGTCACTGACATGCTCTTGACGAAACAGCTGTTCAATTGCTTTATGTTCTTTTTTGAGCAAAGGCCAGAACTTAGACCCCAGCTCAATTTTGGGTTCTAAGCCCTGCAAGCGTTCTTTGGCCAAACTTTTCCATGTACGTTTATAAGCCTGTTGCATAACACCATGTACAGCACGTGGCCGATTGACTAAATCAGTAGGCTGGCCTTCATTTTCCAGTGCATGTACATAACCTGCATAGAGCGCTTCAATCATTTGCGCGGTAACCACGCCCGGCAAATCAGAACTGCGAAGCGCTGTTGCTAGCGATAATCCCAAACGGATCAAATCATTCACTGGATTGCCAATGACCGTTTGATCTAGATCTCGAATTTCAATTTCAATCTGACCTTCTACATTGGCCACTGGCCCAAGATTTCCTGTATGGCAGTCACCACAAATCCAAACTGCAGGCCCCTGCGGTATCGAGCTGATTTCAGCAGCTTTAAGCCAGTCATAGTATTTGGCAGTATTGCCTCGCACATAGGCATGAATCGAACGTGCCATTTTTAAATTACGCTTTTCTGTCAGCGCATCACTGCGTTGCCTCGGCTGACAAATATCACTTTTGATTATTTTTGGCATGATTTGTGTCTATTATTTTTGAGTCTTTACAAAATTCTGCATCTAATTCACTCTAAAATGCAGAGATGAATGAATGTTTTCTGTTGGGATTATGTTCTCAACATTTTCCTGCGTGCTAGCAAGCAATATGCTGCTGAGAGCCATATAGGTAAAAATTGAACGTGAATCTGCCACCATCATTACTACAAGGTTTTAAATCCAATGCACTGGCAATTTATTGCGTGCAAATTTGCATTGTGCTGAGTGGTTCTACGCTCGGACTGCATTTTCTTGGGTTAGAAACCCTGATTGTGCCTGTGACTCTGGGTGCAATTGCCACCGCACTGACAGACTTTGATGACCGACTCAGCATCAGGCTCCGTAATTTGGCCTATGTGTGTATCTTATTTTTTAGCGTAAGCAGTATTTTAGATGCCTTGCATCCCTATCCCGTGCTGTTTGCCATATATTTGTCATTCTCCAGTGCCTGCCTCATTTTGATGGGAGCGCTCGGCCAGCGCTATGCTGCGATTTCTTTTGGCACAATTTTGCTATCCATTTACACCATGTTTGGCCTTGGTGAATACACACCGTGGTATTTTCAGCCCAGCGCTTTTGTTTTAGGTGCGCTGTGGTATGGCGCCACCGCAATTGTGTTCTATCTGATTAAGCCGACACTGCCTGTACAAGATCAGTTGGCACGCTGCTTTAAACAAATTGCCTCTGTGCTACATGCGAAGTCACTGTTATTTGATCCAGATAATCGCGCCAATGTTGAAGAACTCTTATATGCCTTACCACTACAAAATAGCGCGGTGGTGGATAGCTTAAATCGCACAAAGGCCTCATTGCTCACACGGCTAAAAGCCTCTCGTGCCAATCAAAAAACCATTTACTGGCTCAAACTGTACTTTTTGGCGCAAGATCTGCACGAACAGGTCAGCGCAAATTATCTGCATTATGAGCAGATTCACCTTAATTTTAGTCGCACAGATCTGATTTTCCGCATTCAAAAAAATATCCGCCTACAGGCAATCGCGTGTGAGGAACTGGCACAGTGTATTTTAAATAGTCAGGTCTATCAGCCCAACGCCAATGCCTCAATCGCACTACAGAATTTGCATAGCTCCATGCATGACTGGATTCAGAATAATCCACACAACATTGAAGTAAAAAATCTACAATTGGTGCTGAATAATTTGGACAGCATGCAGGAGCGTTTTGCGCATTTAAATGATTTAAACAGCCCGCAGGAACATCTGCCGCAGCAGCTAGATCAACTCAATTTATATGATGATGACATTCATGGCGCCCGTGATTTATGGCTTAAGCTGAAGCAGCATCTCACGCCACAGTCGGCGCTGTTTCGCCACGCGGTGCGGATTGCCTTTGTTTTTGCAGTTGGCTACGGTATCTCACTCTTACCCTTTGCACGAAATGGCTACTGGATTTTACTGACCAGTTTATTTGTTTGCCAAATGCGTTACTTTGCCACCAAAAGTCGCTTAAAAATGCGCACGCTCGGCACTGTACTGGGTGTATTACTGGGCATTCCAGTGTTGTATTTTGTGCCGAGTACCGAAGGCCAATTATTGTTGGTGATTATTTTTGGGGTCTGCTTTTTCTATTTAAGTGCCAAAAAATATGCCATGGCGACGCTGATGGCGACCCTCATGGTACTGCTGATTTTTAATTTAAAAGGCGCAGGTTATGCCATTATTTTGCCAAGGATTATGGATACGATTTTAGGTTGTCTGATTGCTTGGTTTGCCGTCAGCTTTATTTGGCCAGACTGGGACTTTCGTAATATTTCTAGCACCATCAAAAAAAGCACACAAGCCACGCTACAGTATTTTAATGCTGTGCTAGATGAATATATCGGTGGCCGTAGCAACAGCATGACTTATCGCCATGCGCGGCGCGATGCACATAATGCGCAAACTGAGCTAGCCAGCATGATTTCCAGTTTAAGTACAGAGCCAAACCCTGACCCTGAACTGATTCACTATGCCTTTCGCTATCTGGTGTATAGCCATAGCCAACTGAGTTATGTGTCTGCTTTGGGTAGCCACCGCGAACAAGTTCAAGATGCACAAGTACTCGACCTACTACAGTGGTGTAAAACTGCACTCGCGGATTCCCTGTTACAACCCAATTTAGCGTTGGATGAAATTCAGCAGAAGCTTTTGAAAATAAAACAACTGAATGCACAGGATAATTTATCCAGCCATTTGCAGCTGGTGCTCAAGCAAATCAGCCTATTGCTCGAAACCTTGCCAGAGCTACTGGCACTGAAAACAGAACTCCTCCAACGCGATATTAAATAGTCAAAGCGCATCTTATATAAAAGCATTGGCACACCAATAACCAAGCGCATAGCTTGGTTATTAGTATTTGATTTATATTAATTTTAATAAAATAATCTTTTGTTTTCCCCATCGCTTTTCAGTACACTCAAGGTTCATTCTCATTCTAGCCATGACCATGAATATTCAAACTTTACGCATTGTGGGTACTTTAGAAGGCCTATCCTTTTTACTTTTACTGTTTATTGCCATGCCCCTAAAGTACATGATGGGTAATCCAATTTTAGTCAAATACGTTGGCATGGGACACGGGGTTTTATTTGTTGTCTTTTTAGCGGTGCTGTTTATCGTTTGCGAAAAACAAAAGTGGTCGCTCAGTGTATTTTTAATGGGTTTAGTCGCATCAATCTTGCCATTTGGCCCTTTTGTATTTGATGCCAAATTAAAGAAATTAGCACAAGAAAAAGCATCGGTTTAATAGAACGGCGCAGTTCAACGGCCGTACATTCAGGCAAGGCGATGCGATCAAGACCATTGATCTGCCCTGCCTGAAGTGGTTTTTGTTATGCCGATTAAAACTCACCCGCCTCACGGCGTTCCTGCAAAATACGCATAAATGCACGGCGCGGGAAACTAAACCACAGTGCAATGAGTGCCAAACAAGAAAAACCATAGGCGCTAATATGAAATTGCTCATACAACATGCGCACCAGCTCAATCACAATAAAAAAGCCAAACATCATCAGTACAGATACAGCAGCCGCGACAGTTCCTTTCGACACCTCCGACGACATCAAAGCAAAACGATACAACACCGAAAAGCTCATGCCTTCACCAAAGCTCACCAAGGTCATGCCAATAATCACGCAGTAAATAAAATACTGAGGCAACATCACGCCCAGTACCACAATGGCAGTCCCCAACAACATTAACGGCAAACCAAACAATACTGTGCGCCCAAGGGCCAAGCGGTCAATAATATTTAACAGCACAATATTGCCTAAAATAAGCCCACCGAGCACAGGAAACTGTGCCAAACCATATTGCATACTGCTCAGGCCGAGCTCTTCAACCAGCATGACTGGAGACAGTGCAATCCACAGCATTAAAGGCATGGCGACCATAGGTAAGCCCAAGGTCAGGCTTAAAAAGCGTTTATTTTTAAAGACCTGTTTAAAATCATCCGCAATATAGCTTAAAGGCTGTTTGGGTATACTTTGCTTCGGTGCAGGCATTTTGGCTTTGAGGCCAAACCAACTTAAAAAGGCTAAAAATGCGATGCCAATAAAGCCCCAATGCCATGACACATGATCAATTAAAAATGCCCCAATTACAGGCCCAATTAAAGGTGCAAGCAAGGAAATATTGGCCATCAATGCCATGACTTTAATGGCGTCACGCTCTTCAAATGTTTCTTGAATGGCAGCATAGCCCACAGCTGAAATGACAGATAAACCAAAGCCTTGTAAAAAGCGAAGAGTTAAAAAGCTTTCGATATTCTGAGTAAGCAAAATGAGCAGGCAACAGATGGTAAAAAATGCCACACCACCCAACAGGACTTTTTTACGCCCTAAGCGGTCAGACAATGGCCCTAAAATTGCCGCCACGCATGCACCACCCAACAAATAAAAAGACATAGATGAGGGTGCCCAAGCACTGCTTACACCAAACTCTTTGGTAATGGCAAGCATCGCGGGCTGGACAAGGTCATTGCCGATATAAACTGAAAATTCAAATAAAACCAAAGCCAGCGGAAACATTAATGTTGCACGGCTCAGTTTTGTTACGGGTACATTTTGCATTGTTATCTACATATAAAGGTGCACACTGCATGGGCGTGTCTTAATTTTGGGGAGAGACACTCCAGCCCAATGGCAGGCACTGTAATTCATTAAAATAAAAAGCTGTGCGAAATATGCTGTGTTGCACCGTATTCACAAGGTGCTTATAAAAAGAGAAAGTGCTGTATTCAATAATAGAACTTAAAGTTGCATGGAGCATGCTTTAAGTTCTGTCAGTTTAGCAGTGTTTATTTAAATTGTATGCCGTGATTTTTTCAGCTTGATGACATTAACTGCCCTCTGCTGGGCTGTGTATAAATGTGCCATTTTTTAAATCTTCATAGCATTGTAGTATTTCTTCATAGCTGTTCATCACAAAGTAACCGCGACCATAAATCGGCTCATTCAAAGGCGCAGCGCTTAAATACAAAATTGCGCAGTCACGTAGCGCTGTTATTTCGACATGCTCACCTAAGCTGGACATCACCGCCATGTGATTGTCTTCCAGTTCATCAGCGCTTCCTGCAAATACTGCACGGCCTGTACGCATATAGATGAGTGTGGTATCGCCCGCCTGTGCAGGTAGCTGTACGGTTTGGCCTTTTTTGATAAATACATCATAGACTTGCATAGGGGTATGGGTTTCTGCTGGCCCGACATGGCCTGCATATTCCCCTGCAATCACACGCACATAACCTGCATCATCGGCAAATGTTACTTTAGGAATGCTGTTATTGCTTAGGCTTTGGTAACGTGGCGGGTTCATTTTGTCTTTGGCTGGCAAGTTGACCCACAGCTGGAGCATTTCAAATGGGCCGCCTGCTTTGGAAAATGCTTCGCTAAACACTTCTTTGTGCTGTATGCCTGAGGCTGCCGTCATCCACTGTACATCGCCTGCATAAATTACACCACCACCGCCTGTGGTATCGCGGTGTTCCAGTTCGCCTTTAAACATGATGGTGACGGTTTCAAAACCACGGTGTGGGTGTTCATCTACCCCTTTACGCAGTTGGGTGGGTTTGAGTGTGCCGGGGCCTAGGTGGTCGAGCAGTAGAAATGGTGAAACGGTATTGCCTAGTTCGTAATGGGAAAAGACTGAGGTGACTGGTGAAAAGTCACCTACAGCGGATTGGGTTGTGGTGTTATGAATAAAGGCGAGGTTTTTCATGTTGTTGTATGCATTCTTGTTGATGCTTTGATCTTAGCCTATCAAGTACAGAGATTCGATAGGCTAAGCGATTTTCAGTGTTGCAGTTTTAGGATGCTGTGTATTTTGGCAATTCGACAGGTTCTATCCCATTAAGCTTTGCAATATCAGGATTTTCTTCAAATTTCAGCCAACCTTTTTTCATCCATTTTTCTACTTTCTCCTTCTTTAAAATCCCTAATAAATTATTTAAAAGTTTTGATACATCATTTTTATAGTAATAGATAGTCACAATACATTCCAAATTATCTTTATTATTTAATTTAAAAATTTCTTCAACATAGTTTTCATCAGAATCTGCTAAAGAGTGCCCCCAAATTGATATATTTACACTCCTCACACCAGACAAATTGGTATCAATCATAAATTTTATATCATCATTTTCAAGCAAAAATAAGTAATCTGTATTTTTTAATAATTTTTGATGATATTT
>NZ_SGSS01000110.1:0-349 GCF_004209135.1 Acinetobacter sp. WCHAc060006
CAGTTTACCAGTGATGCATTTATTGATGTATTGAAATCAAATGGCATTCAAATCAGTATGGATGGTAAAGGTCGATGGGTTGATAATGTGATGGTTGAACGATTATGGCGGAGCGTTAAATATGAAGAGGTGTATCTCAAAGCCTACAGCAATGTTTTGGATGCGAAGAAGCAATTAAACGCATATTTTGAATTTTATAATTTGAAACGACCTCATTCGAGTCTGGACAAAATGACTCCAGATGAGTTTTACTATGACCAGCTACCACAACAAAATAAGGTAGCTTAACTAGAGCAGAGTATCACTTATAAATAAGCTTTTAGTTGTTCAAACAAGTGGGACCACCTCT
>NZ_SGSS01000111.1:0-333 GCF_004209135.1 Acinetobacter sp. WCHAc060006
CGTGTCAATCAAGCCATTACAGATGGAGACAAAGCAACTTTGGCCTCTGCAAACAAAAATACAGCGGATACGGCAGTAGATTTACGTCAAGAAGCTTCCGTTGAAACAGCACGTGTCAATCAAGCAATTTCTGATGGAGATAAAGCAACATTAGCTTCTGCAAATAAAACCATAGCAGATACAGCAGCGGTATTACGTCAAGAAGCCTCAGCAGAAACTGCACGTGTCAATCAAGCCATTACAGATGGAGACAAAGCAACTTTGGCTTCTGCAAATAAAACTACAGCAGATACAGCAGCGGTATTACGTCAAGAAGCTTCCGTTGAAACAGCA
>NZ_SGSS01000112.1:0-321 GCF_004209135.1 Acinetobacter sp. WCHAc060006
TAACTCAACAGCCAGACGGTTCATGGACAGGTAAAGTGGTTGCTGATGGCAATACAGGTGCCGTGGGTAAAGTAGATTTAACCATCCCAGCAGGTTCATATACTGACAATGCAGGTAACCCTGGTACTGTTGCGAACCAATCACAATCTGTACCAAGTATTGATACTACTGCGCCAACTTCAACAGTGACACTAGATGCCAATGGCAACTTGAAAATTACATTCAGCGAAACGGTTAAAGGTTTCGATGCATCTGATGTGAAAGTGACTGGCGGTACAGTGAGTGGCTTAACTCAACAAGCAGACGGTTCTTGGACAGGCA
>NZ_SGSS01000113.1:0-256 GCF_004209135.1 Acinetobacter sp. WCHAc060006
TGTTAGAAACCATTTAAAGTGTCTGTATTCTCACCAATAAAAATGTCTGGTCTATGATGCGCATCAACATCATGGACTGGATATAAACTTGAGATGCTGATCACTATGTCTGACAAGGAAATACAACGTCTTGCAGTCCTGCAAGATGTTCGAGATCAACGTATTACACAAGTCCGTGCTGCAGAAATTCTGAATCTTTCAACACGCCAAATTACTCGATTATTGCACAAGCTCAATCAAGACGGTGTTTCAGGTC
>NZ_SGSS01000114.1:0-255 GCF_004209135.1 Acinetobacter sp. WCHAc060006
TCTAGCGAGCTACTCTTTGTATCTTTCCATTTTTTCTAGGTGGAATCACCGCATGCGCTTGCCGATCTGCAATGACCTGACGGCATTGCTTGGTGTCATAAGCCCCATCGGTATAAACAGAGTCAATCCGCTCATCTTGTGGAATCTGATTAAGTAAATCACCAAGCACCTGTGAATCACTGACATTATTGGTTGTAAGCTGAACTGCTCGTATTTGTAGGGTTTTAGCATCTATACCAATATGAAGTTTACGCC
>NZ_SGSS01000115.1:0-244 GCF_004209135.1 Acinetobacter sp. WCHAc060006
TGGCACATGCCAGTCGTGGTCAACCTGGCCATCGTCGCCATGATGACTTGTTAAAATCAAAGTGCCTTTCCATTATTGCTGAACATTTGCTGGGCTTTGGACCCACCTTGGCGCATGAGAAGCTCAGCAGCATGTTTGACCTGAATATCCCGGTAGAAACGCTTCGGCGCTGGATGACGGCCAATGACCTGTGGATTCCGCGATCCAAGCGCCTGAAGCGTCCATATCAGCCACGTTATAACCG
>NZ_SGSS01000116.1:0-229 GCF_004209135.1 Acinetobacter sp. WCHAc060006
ATCATCACAGCCAATCACCCGTTTAGTGCATGGGATCAGATCTTCCCAGACAGCATGATGACGGTAGCGGCCATAGATCGGCTGATCCACCACGCGACAATTATAGAATTAGAAGGAGAAAGCTATCGAAAACAACATCAGTTAAAACAAGCTGGAAGTAGGAAAAATGAGAAAACCTAACCGGCCATCATAATTGACGCGAACCGGCCAAGATAGTTGACGCCGAACA
>NZ_SGSS01000117.1:0-203 GCF_004209135.1 Acinetobacter sp. WCHAc060006
TGCTATTCACCAATTAAAATGTCTATGCGATAAACCATTTAAAATGTCCTGTTTTTAACTGCAAGAGTCAAGAACAGGATTTAAATATCTTTGTTCAATAACAGCTTTCTGAGCTTTACGACTCGGCATACTTTTCTTGAGACGGGAACGTTTATTCTGTTTCTCCAACTCCTCATGTTGCTGCTGGATATGGGCCAGAACCG
>NZ_SGSS01000118.1:0-201 GCF_004209135.1 Acinetobacter sp. WCHAc060006
TCTTGCTGGTTCGTCACCAGCAAGCTAGGTCGGCTATATTACACTAAATTTATTTAGTGTCAACAAGTAATTCAAATTATTTTAAACTTATCAAATAAAACCAAACTTAATCAATTTAACCAAGTCTTTGTTTTATCAGAAGTTTTAATCTTCATCACCGCCGATGGATGTGCATTCTACAGCATTTCACATACGTTGCAA